>CAIYUD010000087.1 GCA_903929325.1 uncultured Opitutia bacterium
AAATGATAAACAACAAAAAGAAAGAGATAGAAGAACGTTAACAGGATTCCTGAATTGAAAATGGAAATTTTGTGTTTCATAATGTGCGATGCCAAGAAAAATGTTTAAATAATTGTAAAGTAAACCTTTCTAATCGGGCAAGCAAATTTTAGGCTTAAAAAATGGAATGTAGGTTATTCTATTCATTTAAAAGGCATCTAAAATAGTTCAATGGGTGCTTCTTCTTGTTAGGTATAACGCTGGCCTTTGGATTTATTGTTGGCGCTGACCGAATTGGTAAGGCTATCGCCTATCGGCGGACGTCCCCGGAGCTTTCCGTTCGCGGCGTAGCTACACAGCCCGCCAAAGCAGATGTAGCCACGATGGTTTATGGACTTTCTTGGCGCGGGGAAAACTACGCAGCTGGTCGTACGCAACTCGAACAACGTCGCGATGCACTTGTCGCTAAACTACAATCAGCAGGGATACCGCTCGCTGATATTCAAGTGCGCGCTCAGGATTTTAACCGTTATCTACCTGCGCCTGTCGGTACGAAGCCGGAGAATATGGGTCGCTTTGCCCGCGGGACCGTACCCGACTTTGTGATTGAGCAACAAATTGCGGTACGTACGTCGAAAGTAGACACCATTGCGAAGCTCGCACTTGAGCCTGTTGAGTTCGTCGACGACGTTATTGTCTCACGATCTGCGCCTGCTTACCGCATTGCCCAATTGGACGAAGCCAAGCGCGAGTTGCTCGAATCTGCGACCAAAGATGCCCGTCGCCGTGCCGATGTTTTAGTGGCAGGTTCTGGCAGTAAGGTCGGTTCGTTGCTAGAGGCCTCCCAAGGCATGTTCGAGGTTACCTCGCCCGATAATCCTGAGTCCGACTTTGACACGACCTCGATCAATAAAGTTATTCGAGTCGTCGTCACGCTGCGCTTTGAGATTACGAAGGAATAAGACTAAAGGCAAAGGACTTAAGATTGATGCTGGGAGATTTAGGGCCTTATCCCCGAGAGTCCTTGGGTTTTCGGCTTTAGGCCTTCGTCCTTGGTTTCTTTTTCCTGACGCTCCGCCCTTGCCCTAAAGCGTTTCAGTCCCTAGCGAGAAAGCCGACCATGCAGCCTTCCCGCCAGCCGATGACACCGCTTCAGGAGATTCGCCACTCCGCCGCTCACATGTTGGGCGCAGCCGTGCTCCGTCTTTTTCCCAAAGCGCAGCTCGACATTGGTCCGCCTACCGATGCGGGCTTCTATTACGATTTTGATCTCGAGCATGCGTTTACCGCCGACGACCTCATTAAAATTGAGGACGAGATGCGTAAAATCACGAAAGAGAATCAACGCTTTGAACGTAAGGAAATGTCACGCGAGGAAGCCGTCGCTTTCATTAAAGAGCGCGGACAAGTTGCTTATAAACTTGGTCGCTTAGCCGATATCCCTGAGGGCGAAGCAATTTCGTTCTATACCAATGGAGAATTTTCCGATCTCTGTGCAGGTACGCACGTCCGTTACACGGCTCAAGTTAAAGCCTTTAAACTGCTGTCCATTGCCGGAGCATTCCACCGCGGGGATGAAAAGAATAAACAGCTACAACGTATTTACGGTACCGCATTTGCGACCAAGGATGAACTTGAGCAGTATTTAGTGCGTATCGAAGAAGCTAAAAAGCGCGACCACCGTCGATTAGGCAAAGAGCTTAAACTTTTCCATATCGATGAGAAGGTTGGCCAAGGTTTGATTCTTTGGACGCCGAATGGAGCAGTCATTCGTCAGGAACTTCAAAACTTCATCGCCGAACAACTTTTCCAAACTGGCTATAAGCAGGTATTCACTCCGCACATCGGCAATCTAGATCTTTACCGAACCTCTGGACATTTCCCTTACTATAAAGACGCACAGTTCCCGCCCTTGGTTGAGCGTGAAGCCATGGAGATGCTCTCGAAGGAAGGTTGCGGTTGTGGCGAGCTCATGAACCGGCTCGATTCGGGTGCCGTGCAGGGCTTCTTGCTGAAGCCCATGAATTGTCCGCACCATATTCGCATCTTTGCTTCACAGCCGCATTCGTACCGTGATTTGCCAGTGCGTTTAGCTGAGTTCGGTACCGTTTATCGCTGGGAGCAATCCGGTGAACTCAATGGTATGACGCGTGTCCGCGGATTTACCCAGGATGACGGCCATCTCTTCTGTACAGAGGATCAAGTTGCTCAAGAGGTTCTCGGTTGCTTGGAGTTAGTCAAAGTCGTGCTGCGCACCCTTGGACTTCAGGATTATCGCGTTCGCGTGGGTCTACGTGCGCCTGGTTCAGATAAATATACCGGTTCGAATGAGAATTGGACCAAAGCGGAAGCCGCTTGTCGTTCTGCGGCAGCAACCC
>CAIYUD010000088.1 GCA_903929325.1 uncultured Opitutia bacterium
ACGAAGCCGTCTTTTTCCAACATGACAATAGAGGCATGTTCGTTACTCCGGCGTGCACGTGTGGCTGCCGAGGCGCCACCGGCGACACCGCCGATAATCAGAATTTTAGGGGAATGCATGGTATGTGTAATTCGAAGAAAGTTATCTTAGCGTGATTGCTTAGGCGCAAAGTGAGTGCGGATGCAGTTTAAGATGGTTCGGCAACCTGTGTGCCCGATGGCGTAGTGGATGGCGCGACCGTCGCGTTGTGCCTGTACGAGTCCAAAGCTGCGTAGACGCATCAGGTGCTGGCTGATGGTTGCTTGGGGGCGTTTAAGTGCCGAAACCAATTCGCCGACCGTGAGTGGGCCAGATTCAAGCCGTTCGACGATGCGCAGGCGTTCAGGATGTGCCAGTGTTCTTAAGGCGGCACCACAACGTTGAATGACTTTAGGGTCCAAAGATGCCTGTTTCATACATTCAATAAATTGAATGTATTTGGGCGGACGTCAAAGACATTCGCTGGTAGGGCGATAGGTTTGCTTAACTTAATGACCGATTGACGGCGCTGACGAGGGCGTGGAGGCCCGCCAGTTCAATATTCGGGTCAACCCCACAACCCCAGACCGTGCGGCCTTCAGGGGTCTGGATAGACACATAGGCTGCGGCTGACGATTCTTCGCCGGAGCTCAGGGCATGGGCTCGGTAGTCGCGTAGGGTAAAGGTCGCCCAGCCACGTGCCGCCAAGGCATGCACAAAGGCGCTGATGGGGCCATTGCCTTCACCTTCGATTGCTATGGTCCGCTCTTTCCAACTTACCTTGGCTTTGGCGCGAATGGTGTCTTTGCCGAGAGGCTCAGCTTGGAATTCGAGCAGTGCCAGCGGGTTGCTCACATTGACGAATTGTTTGCGGAACTCGGCGTGAATTTCCGCGGGGCTAAGTTCTTTACCTAAGCGATCCGCAATTCCGCCGACATGATTGCCAACTTCGGGGTGCATGAGTTTGGGTAAGTCGAAACCGAATTCACGATCGAGGATATAGGCCACGCCGCCTTTGCCGCTTTGAGAGTTGATGCGAATGATGGCTTCGTAGGTGCGCCCGATATCTTTGGGGTCAATCGTCAGGTAGGGAACGTCCCACGGGGCATCGGAGCCGACTTTATTTCGACGATCCATGCCTTTCTTGATAGCATCTTGGTGTGAGCCGGAGAATGCCGTGAAAACGAGATCGCCGCCGTAAGGGTGGCGTTCGTGTACCGTCATCCGAGTTACCCGTTCATAGACTTCGCGAATCTTGGGTAAGTTCGAAAAATCTAAATGTGTGTCGATGCCGTGGGCGTAAAGGTTGAGTGCGACGGTGATGATATCGACGTTTCCGGTGCGTTCTCCGTTGCCAAAGAGGGTGCCTTCAACGCGATCGGCACCTGCCATTAAGCCCAGCTCGGTTGCGGCGACACCCGTGCCACGGTCATTATGGGTGTGTAGCGAGATGATGGCGGCATTGCGGTCTTTGAGCTGACGGCAGAACCACTCGATTTGGTCAGCGTGAGTATTGGGTGTGCCCGCTTCAACCGTGAGCGGGAGATTAAAGATAATGCGTCGGTCTTTGGTTGCGCCCCAGGCCTTGCCAACGGCTTCGCAAATTTCGACAGCGTACTCGGGCTCTGTGAGTACAAATGTTTCTGGGCTAAACTCCATGCGCCAGGCGGTCTTCGGGGCCTCTTGGCAGAGTTGCTTGATGAGTTCGGTGGCTTTGACGGCGACGTCACAGACCTGTTTTTTATCCATGCCCAAGACGATTTCGCGCTGTGCGGGATTCGTCGGCGTGTAGAGGTGGATGATGGCTTGGTGAATGCCTTCAAGTGCTTCAAAGGAACGACGAATGAGGTGCTCGCGTGCTTGTACGAGGATTTGTACAGTGACGTCTTTCGGGATGAGCTTCTTTTCGATCAGCTCGCGTGTGAAAGCGAATTCGGTATCGGACGCAGACGGGAACCCAATTTCAATTTCCTTGAAGCCGAGTCGGCAAAGTAGGGCGAACATCTCTAACTTCTCTGCAACTGTCATCGGCACAGCGAGGGCTTGATTACCATCGCGCAAGTCGACGGAGCACCAGGTCGGTGCGCGGTCAAGGACGGCATCCGGCCAGCGTCGGTCCTTCAGGACGACAGTGCGGAAAGGTTTATATTTTCCTGGAGGCGGGCTCATGGGATGTGAGAAGAAAGCGGGAAGCGGGAAGCGGGAAGAGGGGAGACTAAAGACTAAGGACTAAAGACTAAAGGAAGAGGCAGTTGGGAGAAGCAGAGAAGAAAGCAGGAAGCGGGAAGCAGGAAGAGGGGAGAGGGGAGACTAAAGACTAAGGACTAAAGGCTAAAGGAGTGAAGCTGAACAGCTGAACGGCTAACCAGCTGAACAGAGAGTAAAAAGAGAAACAGAGGCGGGAATTAAGAATTAAAAATTAAGAATTAAGAGGGAAGGGGGAAGGTGGGTGGGCTTAAAAGCAAAGAACCCGCCGGGGGAATCCGGGCGGGTTCTTCGTCGTCAGCGAGGAGAGCCGGATTAGGCGTCTGGTTTTGTCTTACGAAGGCCAGTCACGCGACCGCCTTTGAAGTCATTACGCTTCTTAAGAAGTTCAACGCGTTCAAAACGCTTAAGAACGTTACGTTTGGCTCCACTGGAGGAGGCGCTGCTTTTGAAGCTATTGTGCTGGGTCATGGCCGTGAAAGAGGTCTGATGTAGAGGGTTTTGCGGGATAGGTGCAAGGCAAAGTTGGGTCGGTGGCAGAGGTGCAGCTAAGGCTAAGGTAAGGAACCTAGGGGTTTAGGCCTAAATGGTTTCAAGGCGGGGGCATGGACGTTCGCCCCATACATGCTTGCGAGGTAAGGCAGAGCAGGCGAAATAGGGTCTGTGCGTATCTTAGATCGATACATCCTTACGGAGTGGGCTAAAGTGTTTGCACTCTGTTTTGTGTCTTTAGCGGGCCTCGTTTTGGTTTCATTGGCCTACGGTTGGGTGCCCGACTTCTTGCATTGGGGTGCAAATATCTGGGATATGGTGGCTTACCTTTTATTACGCTTAGTGGGTGAAGTGACGTTGCTCGTGCCGGTTTCACTTCTCGTTTCTGTTATTTATATTTTAGGTCAACTGAATCGTAGCCAAGAATTGGCGGCGGCTCGTGCTGCCGGTTTAAGCATCACACGTATCACCGCTCCGCTGTGGGTTGTTGCCGGAGTTTGTGCGGGAATTCTCGTCTGCTTAAACGTTGCCTGGGTTTCTTCATCCCAAGAGGCCGCACGTGCGATTGCCGAGCAGGCCGAGTTTGCGTCGCTCGCGAAGAAGGGTGGACAAGTTAAGTTGGACGGAGACTCCGACTTCGTCGCCTTTGACCAAAGCAAGAAGGGACGTCGTTGGGTGATTGCGAAGCTCAGTCTGGCGGCGCAACGCGGCTCAGATGTTCGCTTACATTTATTGGATGCCGAGGGACGCGAAGTCCGTCGAATTTCATCACGTCTCGTTGATTTTCGTAAAAATGGTAATCGGTGGACGTGGAGTTTTCTGGATGGTCGCGATATGATGTTCAATCCCGCGACGGGTGAGCTGCTCCGTCA
>CAIYUD010000089.1 GCA_903929325.1 uncultured Opitutia bacterium
CAATTTTCGGAAGAATGGAGAGTGCGACAAAGCTAGGACCGCGAATGTGGAGGCGATAAGGGACGCCACCACCGAGCGACTGTATATAAAACCCGAGAGCACCTTTAGGGTTCTCGGCCTCAAAGTATGTTTCGCCGGCGGGAATTTGTGGACCTTCCGTCGTGATCATGAAGTTCTGGATTAACTCTTCCATCTTTGTCATGACCTTGCCTTTGGGTGGCATGATGATGCGGCGTTGATCTTCGCAAACAATAGCTCCTGCAGGCATGCGGTCGACGACTTGGCGGACAATGCGGACGGCCTGACGAATTTCTTCCATGCGCACGAGGTAGCGATCGTAGCAATCGCCCTTGGTGCCGACGGGGACATCAAACTCGTACTGCTCGTAGCCCGAATACGGACGGTCTTTGCGCAAATCCATGGCGACTCCTGACGCGCGTAAGTTTGCACCCGTTAGGCCGTAGCCAAGTGCGTCGGCCTTCGTGATCACACCGATGCCTTCGGTGCGCTCGAGGAAGATGCGGTTGCGGGTTAAGAGGGTGTCAACCTCATCGACCACCTTAAGTACGCCGTCGCAGAAAGTGCGTACGCGTTCGAGCCAACCTTCAGGCAGGTCGCGAGCGACGCCCCCGATGCGGGTGTAGCTGGTGGTGAAGCGCGCCCCAGTTAGTTCTTCGAACAGAGTATAAAGTTTCTCGCGCTCATTGAAGGTATACATGAACACCGTCCACGCGCCTGTATCCATGGCGTAGACGCCGATACCGAGAAGGTGTGATGAAATGCGGGCGAGTTCGCAGCAGGCCACGCGAATAGCTTCGCAGCGAGGTGGTACGCGGATACCGGCTAAGTTCTCGACAGCGATGGCGTAGGCGACGTTGTTGGCGAGAGGGGCAAGGTAATCGAGACGATCCGTGTAAGGAACGAATTGATTGTAGGTCATCGCTTCGGCGATTTTTTCGTCACCGCGGTGAAGGTAACCAATCACGGGATCGCACGACGTTACACGATCTCCATCTAATTCCAGGCGCAGGCGAAGTACCCCGTGGGTTGCGGGGTGCGAAGGGCCCATATTGAGCGTCATCTTTTCGCCGCTTAATTCATCAGAGCGGGCAGCAATGTCACCGAGCGAAATTTCTTTAGTGGTTTTGGACATGGTGCTTAGGCCTTGGGATTTTCTTCGCTCCAGGATTCGTCCCGAGCGATGGGTTCTGCTTTCGCCATTGTGCCGCCAGGGGAAACGAAAGGTCCGCCCATCATCGGGGCAGCTTCAACGCGACGTCCGGTGACGGCGGCGACATCGGCCGCAGGGAGATCGACTTCGACGCCAGCGAGCGGGAATTCTTTGCGGAGCGGGTGGTGGGGGTAGGTGTCCCACATGAGAATACGGCGGAGGTCTGGGTGTCCGTCGAAGCGGATACCAAACATATCAAAGACTTCACGCTCGTGCCAATTCGCGCCTGGGTAGAGCGCACTCACGCTCGGCACGGAGGGTGCAGCATCGTTGGGGCATGCAGCCGCAAGGCGCACATAAGCATGGTGCGTTGAGCCGATGAGGTGAATGATAACAGAGAAGCGTGGCGAAATCGCTGGACCGCGATCTAGGCCACACAGATCGGTCAGCAAATCGAAACCGTGTGTGTCGCGCAGGTATTGAACGACTTGAGCGAGCGACGCAGCCGGCACGTCAAACGCTGGCATATCTTTGGAAGCGCGCGTCGTGAGGCCCTGGAAACGTGCGGCGAGATCAGCTGAAAGAGCAGCGGTATCCATATTAGCCAACAATCTTGGTCTCAACGGTGCGTCCGCGGAAAGTTCTGCGAAGCGATCCGCCCTCGGTGCGAATTTTTTCCTGCAGCAACATCATGCCGTCGAGAAGTGCTTCGGGGCGAGGTGGGCAGCCTGAAATATAAATGTCGACCGGGACAATTCGGTCCACGCCTTGAAGGGTTGCGTAGGATCGGTACATGCCGCCCGAAG
>CAIYUD010000090.1 GCA_903929325.1 uncultured Opitutia bacterium
TCTGCCGTATAATGGGATGTAGCGGCCAACGCCGCTTCGTGAACCGCCATGCGCTGACGGGTTCCCCGCAGACCCTGCTGGGCGATATAGGCACGAAAGGCGTCCGATCGATCGGTCTCCTCTTGGCGCTGGATGGATTTACGCGGCATTGCCTATTGAGACAGTAATGATACCATAAGGGGCGTCAACCCTCCCTTCTTAGAGGGCTTCCTGCGTTGACTCTGCCTGCCCCCCTCCCTTCGCTGATGGGCTTACCTCGCTCGCGAGGCCCTTCACTATGTTCCACAATACGGACGACTTACGCATCCGCCACCGGCTCCCCCTGGTGCCCCCTCAGGACGTGCTCAAAGAGCTTCCTGCTAGCGAGCGCGTGACCGAAGTTATTTCCACTTCACGTAAAGACATCGCAAAAGTCATCCAAGCCCAAGACGACCGCCTCGTTGTCATCGTCGGTCCATGTTCAATCCACGACCCCGAAGCTGCTTACGAGTATGCCGACAAGTTAAAGGTTGAAGCCAAACGTCACGCGGCGGACTTGCTCGTCGTCATGCGCGTCTACTTTGAGAAACCGCGCACAACTGTTGGTTGGAAAGGTCTGATTAACGATCCCGGTATCGACGGCTCCTTCGCCATCAACCATGGCGTGCGCCTCGCCCGTCGCGTTCTTCTATCCATCGCTGAGCGCGGCCTACCTACCGCTACCGAATTTTTAGATCCAATCACACCGCAGTACCTCGCTGATTTAGTTTCCTATGGTGCTATCGGCGCACGTACCACGGAGAGTCAAATTCACCGTGAGCTCGCTTCGGGCCTCTCGATGCCTGTTGGCTTCAAGAACGCAACCGACGGCTCTATCCAAGTTGCAGTCGACGCCTGTCTCTCTGCGCGTTCCTCGCACTGGTTCCCCAGCGTCACCAAAGATGGTGTCGTCGCCGTCTTCCAAACCGCCGGAAATCCCGATACCCACGTCATTCTTCGCGGCGGCGCCAGCACCGGCCCCAACTACAGCGCAGAACATGTTGGCGATGCCATTGCTCGCTTAACGAAAGCCAAACTCGCGCCACGCTTGATCGTCGACTGCTCCCACGGCAACAGTTCCAAGGATCACCGTCGTCAGCCAGTGGTCGCTGCAGATGTTGCCAACCAAGTTTCGGGTGGTTCCAGCGGTATCGCTGGCGTCATGATTGAAAGTCACCTCGCCGAAGGTCGCCAAGATTGGAAAGGCAGCGATGCGTCCTTACGCGGCGTGAGCATCACGGATGCCTGTATTAGCTTTGAGCAAACCGTTCCTGTGCTTGAAACACTTGCGGCTGCCGTACGCGCTCGTCGCGCACTCCCGGTCGCTGCCCGCGCTTAACCTTTATGAATCCCGTACTTAAATTACTCCTCGAAGGAGAATCCCTCGACACATCCCAAATCGGCAAGATTTTGGGTATGGGTGCGGATGCGGTTGACCGTGAACTCGCTCAACTCCGCAAGGATGGGATCCTCCTAGGCTTTCGTCCGGTCTTAAACCCAGGCTGGGAAGCGGAGCGCAAAGTCCGTGCAGTCATCGAGATCAAAGTTCGCCCCGAAGGCATGGGTGGTTTTGACGGTATTGCCGAACGCATCAGCGGCTTCGAACAAGTCGAAAGCTGCTACTTGATGTCGGGTGGCTACGACCTGCTTGTCGTGGTGACCGCCGATAACCTTTATAAAGTCGCCAGCTTCGTGCACGAACGCTTGGCCCGCATTGATGGCGTCCAAGGCACTTCGACGCACTTCTACCTGCGCGCATACAAGAAAGACGGCTTCGTCATCGCCGACGATTCCCGCCAAGGCGACAAGCCTTCGATCAGCGCTTAACTCTGACTGTCTTTGATGAGTGACGACCGACGATTTGTCGCGCGCCATGTGGCCGCTTTACCCAAATCGGGTATCCGTGACTTTTTCGCCATCGTCTCGCAGATGAAAGATGCCGTTTCGCTCGGCATCGGTGAGCCAGACTTCGTTACCCCATTCCACATTCGCGAAGCTGCGATGGCTGCACTCGAAAAAGGTCGCACATCGTATACGGACAATCGCGGACTGCTTGCTTTGCGCGAAGAGATCAGCCGTTACGTCGGGTTGCATTACGGGCCTGAGTACCGTCCAGACGACGAAATCCTCGTGACGATTGGCGTCTCCGAGGCACTCGATATTTTACTCCGTGCCACGTTGAACCCTGGCGACAAAGTTCTCTACCACGAACCGTGCTACGTTTCCTACGCCCCGAGCGTTGCCCTCTGTCACGCCGAGGCCATCCCCGTCCGTACACACTCCAAGGACGCCTTCGCCCTCGATATCGAAGCCCTCAAGGCCGCTTGGCAACCAGGTTGCAAGTTACTCATTCTTAACTTCCCCACCAATCCTACCGGTGGCACCGCTGATCGCGCCAAGCTCGAAGCCATCGCCAAGTTCGCTATCGAGAAAGATCTCCTCGTTGCGTCCGACGAAATTTACTCGGAGCTGACCTTTGATGGTTCGCACGTTTCCATCGCTTCGTTGCCTGGTATGCGCGAACGCACCGTGTTCTTGCACGGATTCTCTAAGGCCTTTGCCATGACCGGATTCCGTATCGGTTATGCCTGCGGTCCTGCTGCGGTCATCGACGGCATGCTAAAGGTTCACCAATACGCCATTATGTGCGCCCCGATCGCGAGCCAAGAGGCCGCTATCGAAGCGCTGCGTAATGGCCGTGATGCCATGTTGCACATGCGCGACAAATACCGCGAACGTCGCGACTTCATTGTCCGTCGATTCAACGAACTCGGTTTACCCTGCCATTTACCACGCGGCGCTTTCTACGCTTTCCCATCCATCCAATCTCCGGGCATGGATTCGATGACCTTCGCCCAGAAGCTCCTCGAAGATCAAAAGGTCGCGATTGTGCCTGGAACTGCTTTCGGTGCAGCCGGCGCTGGCTTTTGCCGTGCCTCGTTCTCGACGAGCTACGAGCGCATTCATGAAGCCTGTGAGCGCATTGCGCGGTTCTTGGACAAGGTTCGCGCACGTTGAGCCTTGGGCTTGCGCCCTGTCAGTCGCTCGCTGACTCTCCCTTTATGAAGACGACCACTGAAATACCGCGTAGTGTTGCCCTTGTCGGGCGACCCAACGTGGGTAAGAGCCGATTATTTAATCGGTTAGTTGGTCGTCGTATCTCAATTGTGCACGATCAGCCAGGCGTCACCCGCGATTTGCTAACGGCCGAAGTCGACGATGGACGTTTCTTGCTCATGGACACCGGCGGTATCGGTCTCTTTGAAGCACGCCTTACTCCCAAGGTGATCGCCGATGCCGTTGAAGAACAAGTCGACTTTGCCATCAACGCCGCATCCCTCGTTCTATTGATTGCCGATGCCTCTGAAGGTTGCGTGCCATTGGACTTAGAAGTGGCCGCGCGCTTACGTGCCGCCGGTAAACGCGTGCTCGTTGTCGCTAACAAAGCCGACACCGAAGAACGCGACGCCGCCCGCGATGAGTTTTACGCGGTTGGTTTTGGTGACCCCATTTTAATCTCAGCAGAACACGGTCGCGGGTGCGACTTCTTGATGCGTCGAATCGCCGAGATTATTGGGCCGCCCGACGCGACACCCAAAGATACCTTTCGTCCGATTCGTCTGGCCCTTGCAGGACGTCCGAATGTCGGCAAGAGCTCGCTGGGCAATCGTTTGATAGGCCGCAGTAAGCTTATTGTTACGGACATTGCTGGTACCACGCGCGATCCCGTGCGTGCGCCGCTCGAGTGGACGGACCCTCAGGGCGTGCTCCACCGTTTTGATTTGGTGGATACCGCGGGACGTCGCGCTGCCAACAAGCGCGACACGCTCGACTTCTTTTCGCACGTTCGCGCGGGAGAAATCTTAGCCCAGACTGACGTCGTCTTCCTCGTCATCGACGCCACTGAAGGCGTCACCCGTATCGACTTACA
>CAIYUD010000091.1 GCA_903929325.1 uncultured Opitutia bacterium
ATTCCCTGCTTCTTGGCCGGGGATGACTTGCGTGAAAATCATCGGCACGCCCGCTGCGACGCACTCGTGCGTGGTAGCGCCACCCGCTTTCGTGAGCACGAGGTCGCTTTCCAAAATGAGTTCCGGCAGACGGTCCGTCCACCCGATGACACGCGCCCGACCGTCAACTGCACGCACAATTTCTTGGAGGAAGTTGGCGTCTTTCCCAACGGCCACCGTCAATTCAACATCCAAGGTCGCGATGGCTTTCGCAAGGGCAACGGCATCGGAGCGACCTGGATTGAGCATCACGAGAACTTTGGGCCGTCCACCTTGACTCTTGGTGACTGCTTGTCGAAGTCGCGATGAAACTGGAAATCCTAAGGCACGTACTTGCGCGGCCGGCACACCTTGACGGATCATGATATCGGCCGTCGCTTGGTTAGGCGCAATATACCAATCCGAAAAAGCGCTATGCCAGGCACGGTTCACAGAAATAGAATCGGTAACGACTGTGATGATGCGAGGCCGGCGGACATCATTGTGTCGCCACAACCTACGATGAAAATGCGAGTACAGCGGGTACGTCGAAACAACCAAGGGCGGAACGTTGGTGTATGCGACTTCTTTATACTGCCGTGCGACAGGTCCTAAAAACGGCAACGCCGCTTGCACGACAGGCAGTCGATCCAAGGCGTGGTAAGCGACACCCCAGAGCAACGGCCAGCGATTGGCCGTATTGATGTATAACTCGCGTTGCCCACGAAATTTCTTTTCGCCGTAAGCATTCAAGAAGAGATCCTGAAACTCCGCTTGGTACTCGCCGTAGTGCAAGCGGTTAAATGCTTCGACCACGGCGCGAGCCGCAGCGTTATGACCCTCCCCAAACCCTGCAGAAAGTATGGGTATGGTTTTCATGAATTAAACAAGGGCCTGAGTAGCTTGCTCCTGGGCAGCTTGCTCTTGAGCAGTCGCAATACGCGATTGCAACTCGACGCGATCAACGACGCGCACACTGCCATCCATTTCTTCGACAATCGCCGTAAGCGACTCTACCCAATCCCCTGAATTAAGGTAACGCACGCCGCCAATAACTCGGTCTTCCGCCTTATGAATATGGCCACACATCACACCCTCGCAGCCTCGACGTGCTGCCAAACCCCGGATGTGATCTTCGAAGCTCGAGATAAAACTCACCGCTTGTTTAACCTTACCTTTAATTGCCTGAGATAAAGAGAAGTACTCTTTACCGCGCCAGCGACGCCAGACGTTATACGTACGATTGAGCTCCAGTAAAAATTGGTAGGAGATATCCCCGATGACTGCGAGCCAGCGCATCTTGGTCGTCACGGTATCAAAGGCATCTCCGTGGATGCAGAGGTAGCGCCGACCATCACCCGCGTGGTGGATATGTTCTTCAGCAAGCTCCATGCGATCTAAGCCCAGCGGCAACAACCGACCGATAAAGTCATCATGGTTGCCACGAAGGTAAACAATCCGGGTCCCATCTTTTTCCGCCATTTTCAAAATACGGCGAATGACCGCTGTGTGTGCAGGTAACCAATTATTTTTTCTCTGAAGCGACCACAGGTCGATGATGTCGCCATTCAGAATGAGTTTCTCGCAGTGGATACCGCGGAGAATTTGTAGGAGCGGCAGAGCCTGGGCTTCCTTTGTTCCGAGGTGTAAGTCGGATAGAATCAATGTGCGCAACCGAAGCTTACCGCGCTTAATTTTGGGTGTGGTTGGTACTTCAGATATAGGTTGAATCACGTTTAAACAGTAAGCGGCAACGGTTACACGTTTATGACGAACGGGTTAAGGACTTGTCACGAGTGCCCCGTTACACAATCGTCACCTCTGTAACAAACTGATGTTACGGATGTTACAGATATGTGTCAGAGAGGGCTTGCGACCTGTTCGTGTAGGGGCAATCACCTTCACACCCACCCATGAAATCGTTCATCCAAAAAATGCTCGGTAAAGATGAGAAGTTTTACGAACTGCTCGAAGCGAGCGCCGAAGAAGCGTGTATCAGTGCTCGGGCGCTCTCGCGCGTCCACGCCGCCATTGGAAAACCAGATTTCGAGAACGCCCTGACCGCACTCGTCGCCAGTCGGCGTAAAGATAAGCGCTTAGGTCGGTCGATCACTGAAGAGCTCTGTGCCACTTTCATCACTCCAATTGAACGCGAGGATATCGAAGCGCTGGCCAACGCACTCTACAAGATTCCCAAGACCTCCGAAAAAATCGCCGAGCGCATGGCGATTTGCCCAACCCAGTTCGCCGCAGACATTGTGACTAAACAAGTCCGCATGCTTGAACAGGCGACCGAAGTTCTTTCCGGAATGGTTGCTAGCCTTCGCAAACTCTCGGATGTCGATAAAATTAGGGATGCCTATGAAGTGCTACAGACCATCGAAGGCGATGCCGACAAACTCATGGTAGGCTTACTCCGCGACTTGTATCAGGGCAACGTCGACGCCAAGGAAGTCGTCATCCTCAAAGATATTTACGAACTCTTAGAGCGTGCCATCGACCACTGCCGCGATGCCGGCAAGGTCGTATTCCAGACCGCCCTTAAGTATAGCTAAACAGCTGAAGCCTTAGGCGATGGACCCCTTTTTGTTGATGCTGTTGGTGATCCTGACAGCCGTTGTGTTTGAATACATCAACGGCTTTCACGACGCTGCCAACGCCATCGCTACAGTCGTCTCGACGCGCGTGCTCACACCGCGTCAGGCAATTATGCTGGCCGCCTGCACCAATCTTATTGGGGCATTCTGGGGTACAGCCGTCGCTAAGACCATCTACTCGGGTTACATTAACATTACGCCTGGATTCCAGGTGGCTCAACTTGCCATTGCCTGTGGCCTGATGGGTGGAATCGTTTGGAATCTGCTCACGTGGTGGTACGGAATTCCCTCAAGTTCGTCGCACGCACTTATTGGCGGTCTCTGCGGTGGCGTGCTTGGTCAAACCCACATGCAATGGGGTCAGTTACTATGGGACAGCAAAGACGCTGCCGGCAAAACTGTCGGCCTGTGGCCTAAGCTCATCAAGCCGATGATTATCTCGCCGTTCATCGGATTCACCCTCGGGGTTATTTTCATGGTCATCTTAACGGCGATCATTGTTCGCTGGTCGATGCGCCCGAGTAAGGTACAAAAATCTTTTGGTAAACTGCAGTTGATATCTGCTGGCATGATGGGTTTCTCACATGGATCAAACGATGCGCAAAAAACCGTTGGTATCATTACCTTCGCGTTAATTGTTGGCTCCACATCACACGCTTTTGACCATATTCCGCAATGGCTTGAGTTCATGCGCCCGACATTAAATGAAAAGGGTGTCGTCGAGCATGCGCCCGTTTGGGTCATCGTTCTCTGTGCTATCACCATGGCACTCGGCACAGCGGCAGGTGGCTGGCGCATTATTCGTACGATGGGACATAAAATGGTGAAGCTACAACCTGTGCACGGATTCGCTGCAGAAACTGCGGCGGCACTCACCATACACGGTGCTTCTGAAATGGGCATTCCACTTTCAACCACCCACGTCATTTCGACCTCAATCTTGGGCGTGGGGGCAACCAAGCGCTTTGATGCCGTTAAATGGGGCTTGGTCGGGCGGATTGTTTGGGCCTGGGTGCTGACCATCCCTGTCACCATGACCCTTGGTTATATCTTTTATCGATTCATCTTCGCCGTTGGCCTGGCAAACTGACGCACAGATGAAGGGGCATAAAGGGGCATAAAAAGCACCGTTTTTGCCCCTTCCCGCTTGCTCCTATAGAGGGCTCTCCTAACTTTCGGCCAACGACTATGGCCACCACCGAATACGCCTATAACAGCAAGGTAGAGGGTGAAGTCATTGTGACCCGTGCCGATGCCGTTGTGAACTGGGTTCGCAGTCACTCCGTCTGGCCAATGCCCATGGGGCTCGCTTGCTGTGCCATCGAGCTCATGGCTGCCGGCGGCTCCCGTTTTGATATTTCGCGATTCGGCATGGAAGTGATGCGCTTCTCGCCTCGCCAAGCTGACTGCATGATTGTTGCCGGCACCGTCACCTACAAGATGGCCGAAGTCGTTCGTCGTATTTACGACCAAATGGCAGAGCCGAAATGGGTCGTGGCCATGGGCGCTTGTGCATCTTCGGGCGGCATGTACCGATCCTACGCAACCCTTCAAGGCGTGGACCGAATTGTCCCGGTCGACATTTATATTTCAGGTTGCCCACCTCGCCCCGAAGCACTTCTCGACGGCATGATGTTGCTGCAGGAAAAAATTCGCACCGAGGGCGGCTCACTTCGCAGAACTTTCCGTGGCCGCACCATTGAGACCAAGATTGTTGGCTAACATGGATACTGCCGCCCTTTCGACCGACCTCGCCGCACGCTTCCAAGGCCTCACGACGCGCGCTTCCAAAGATATGCCAGCGTTTGACGTGCCAGCTGCGTCGCTTGCTCAAGTCGTTCAGTACCTCCGCGACACACACGGCTTCGACTTGCTGACCGATCTCTGTGGCCTTGACCGCGGTCCAGCGATCTCCCCGCGGTTCTCCGTTATCATTCACCTCATCGGCTCAACGCACCATGCCTATGTGCGCCTTGCCGCTGCGTGTCCCAACGACGCTGCACCCTCCGTGCCGAGCGTGAGCGCGCTCCACCCAGGCGCAAATTGGCACGAGCGTGAAGTCTTTGATATGTTTGGTATCCGCTTCGACGGACACCCAGA
>CAIYUD010000092.1 GCA_903929325.1 uncultured Opitutia bacterium
AAGGCTGTTCATAAGAATAAGGCCCTGGTTGCTTCACAATTAGCTAATCCCAACAAAGAGGCTCCCGTGAAGACGGCTTATATGAAGAAGCCTGAGGTCAAGAAGGCGAAAGCGAAGAGTGCCCCAAAGCCAAAGGCTAAGGCAAAGCCAGTCGCTAAAAAGAAGCCTGCAAAAAAGAAAAGCCGTTAAAGCTTATTTCTTTTCGACGAACTTCAGCGATTCAGAGTTGAGGCAGAAGCGTAGACCCGTCGGCGCAGGACCATCCGTGAAGACGTGTCCGAGGTGTCCATCGCAAAGTGCACAGAGAATCTCTGTACGGATCATTCCATGACTACTGTCTTCATGTGTCGCGACATTTTCGGCGCACACGGGCTTGAAGAAACTCGGCCAGCCAGTGCCTGAATTAAATTTACTATCTGACGAGAAGAGGGGCAGATCGCAGCAAATGCAGACGTACGTTCCTTTGAGATGATTATCGAGGAGCGTTCCGCAGAATGGACGTTCCGTGCCCTTGGCCCGTGCGATTTGGTACTGTTCAGGTGTGAGTTGAGCTTTCCATTCCGCGTCGCTTTTTTGAATACGATTGACGGTCTTTAATTCGGTTAAGTTTCCTTTGTCATCGAGCAGACGTATGGAAACGGTAGTGGCTGAGGTGTTGGACACGAGTGAGGAAGTGGCTGGTGAAGTTTGGGGTGCGCAGCCTGCGAGCAGCATGGAGGCTGCGGTAACTAGACAGAGGGTGCGCATAACCTAACTTTAGGTTTTAAACTGACGGTGAGCCTTGGCTGGCGCTACGTCGTTGGCGATCCCGGCGCATAATGAATAAAAGAGGTCCACCAATGACGATGAGTGACCAAATGCCTAAGAGGAGTGAGTAAAAGGTTCCGAGGGCGCAGACGCATGCCTGTTTTCGGCGAAGCACCAAGTACCAAGGCGTCGCGAGCGCTAGTCCAACCGCCGTACCCACCGTCGCCTTTTTGACGGCGCGTTCGATCGGATTAGAGCCAGGGGTCTGGCTGCGGTAAGTGAGTAAGCCGGTGAAGAAAATCCAGGAAAGCGCCCACGCTGCAATGACACCACGCGCCGTACCTATGCCGATGTTAGCGGGGCTCTCTGCGTCTGAAAAGTAACTTGGGATATCAAGAAGTGCCGCGAGTGGAATGAAGATGGCCACTGTGACTAAAAATCCGCCGAGCAAGGCGCGGCTGAGAATAGGGACGGGCTCTCCTCGACCAGGTTGGATTGGAAGAGGAATAAGCAATGAAGCAAGTTGGGCAAAACTGAGAGCCGCGACAATGAGAACGAGTTCTATTTCGAAACTACTGAGGTTACCGCTCACATTTTCAAGTCCACCACTGATGAGTAGTTGCGTTACAACTTCCTGTGCAACGAGCATTACATAGGTAAGTACGGGTGTTAGCAGGATGCAGAGAGCAATGCGTTTCATGTCGGTAGGTTAGAGTGAGGTGGGGAAGTCTAACAGACTAAAATGCTCTATAGTTCGCAGCTTTGCTGGGTCTCGCGGGTTGGTCGGGCGATTAAACCTGGATGCGGTTCGAGCGGGTAAAGCTCTTGCGTGCGTTCACCGAGTAGGAACTGATCGCAGCACGCCATGAGGTCACGCATGCCTTCGGTGCGTCGCATTGCATGTAGGAATTTTCCTTCGGTATCGACGGCTAGTCCCACGAAGTTGAGAAACTTTTTTAACCGCGAAGCGCGGCGATCGTCTTCCGAGGTTACTTCACAACATTCGTTAGCTAAATCATCGATGTAGGCGCGGACTTCACCGAGGGTCGGACGGTAGAGGGGTTGTCCAAGTTGGCTTTCGCGCCATTGGCGGAAGAGCCATGGGTTGCGAATAGCATGTCGACCCATCATTGCGCCCCAGGCACCGGTTTCTTGAATGATGCGCGTAGCTTTGTCGGCACTCCAGATGTCGCCATTGGCGATTACGGGGCAACTGACGCTACGTACGGCCTTAGCAATGGCGGGGTAATCGACTTCCGCCCAGTAGAGGCCTTTCACGGTACGTCCATGTACAGTGAGTAAATCCACTTTGTGTTTAACCACCGACTCTAAGACGTGTGGCAGGGGTTCGTGATTATCAAACCCGAGACGCATCTTGACGGTGAAGAGACCCGGAATCTCGGCCCGCATCGCGGCGAGAATCGCGTCTACCTTGGCGGGGTCGCGGAGGAGGCCGCCACCAACATTTTTTCGATAAACTTTGGGTGCGGGACATCCAAGATTAAGATCAATCCCAGCTACGGGCAGATTTTTAATTAACCAACGAACCGTGCGAAGGATGTGTGGAATATCTTCCCCAATGAGTTGTGCGAAAACGGGGCGCTGCGTTCCGTGAGATTCAATAGACTCAACGATATGTTTTTCTGGCGTCGATGTTTCGTGAACGCGTAGGTATTCGGTGACGAACCAATCGGGTGCGCCGCGACGGGCAACGACGCGGAAGAAACCTGTCGTCGTCACGTCCTGCATGGGTGCGAGGACCGACGGACGTGTGCCCGGAGCGATGGGCTGGGGGAGGGTCGTACTCAAGCCTGCTTGCGCAGGCGCGCGAGTGCTTCGGCCATGTCATCGCAACCCGCCACGACGCTCGCGGCAACAAAGACAGGCGCCTTGGCTTTAACAGCTAAGACTAAAGAGTCGGATGGACGTGCATCGACCTCCGCAAGTTTCCGTGCAACGGGTCCATCCATGCGCAGGACAATACGCGCAAAGAAGACGCCATCTTTGACGTCAGAGATAACCACATGCTCAATCTGTGTATCCACTCCTTGCAAGAGGTGGAGCATGAGATCGTGAGTGAGTGGACGCTCCGCACACTTTCCTTGAATGGCAGAAAGCAACGCCTCGCCTACCTGGGGGTCGACTTGAATGACGATGGTCTTGCTGTCGAGTACGAGGAAGACTGCCGTGCCCGATTGAGTGGGGATGACGTGAATATGGTTTACCTTCTGGGCTGCGTCTTCGGCCATGCTGAAAGCATTAGGGTTCCGTCCGCGTTCGCAAGCGCGATACCAATCTAGTTTTAAACCTTACCTGCAACTTGCCACCTTGTCACTTTTTGACCTAATCAGTCTCATGTCTTTCCTCGCCGACGATTTCTTAATTGATTGGGCTAAGCTTACTCCTGAACGCGTCGAGCCGGAGCTGCGCGAAGCGTTAGTGAACGCCCGCAAGAGTATCGATGCCTATAAAAGTCAGCGACCCGCTGACGTTAATTATGCCAAGACCTTACTCGGTTTAGAAAAAGCCTCGCAACAGCTCGATCGT
>CAIYUD010000093.1 GCA_903929325.1 uncultured Opitutia bacterium
GCTAAGCCTCGCGCATGTGGGTCAATGTTGCGCGGCACTCCTAAATCAATGAGCAAGAAAGGTCGGCCACGGCGTTTTTCAATATGCCCGCGAAGTGTGTCGCTTGAAATGAGCGGCCGCTCGACCGTTGCACAACCAACGACAATGTCATGTGCGTGCGCCTGGGCAATTGCCGTGCTTAATTCAACGGCAGCACCACCGAGCTCGGCTGCCAAATCTGCCGCATGACTAAATGTGCGTGAAGCAATCGTGACTTGGGTGGCACCGCGTGAAATCAGCGCTTGGGCGACTCGGCGACCCGCATCGCCTGTACCCACAACTAAAACGCGGGCTTCGGCAAGTGAGCCGAATGCGCGCTCGGCTAATTCGACGGTAACATTGCCGAGGCTTACTTGACCTTGCCCGATGCCTGTATGCGTGCGCGCCCACGCGGCTGCTTGAAAGGCGCGTTGGAAAATTCGGTTAAGCACTGGGCCTGTCATGCCGCGCGCCAAGGCATCAGCATAAGCACTTTTCACCTGACCGCTAATTTCTGCTTCTCCTAACATCTGTGAATCTAAACCTGCAGCCACCGAGAAGAGGTGTTCGACGGCTGATAGCCCAGGAATGGGGCGCAGGTGTGGATCAAGAAGTCCCGCGACAGTACCTGTCGCGCGCGTTAGCGCGGCACGCACATGTAAAGCCGCAGCTTCATCGCCAACGACATAAGCCTCTAATCGATTACAGGTGGAAAGCAAAACGGCTTCTGCCAGCCCAGCTTCGCGTGCTGCGGCGTAAAAGACATCCGCTCCGCCTTCAGGAACGGCAAAGGCTGCACGCGCATCGAGGCCGGCTGTATGGTGGGTCGCGCTCAGCGCCACCAGTGTTGCGGGTGCAGACGACTTCATGGCGCGGAACGAGGAAGTGAGAGCACGAAGGCCACCCAGGCTGGAATGAATGCAATCAACGAAGCGCGCGCAAATGACGTGCCGCTTAGCAAGCCTTGGCGTCGTAAGACGAGAACGCTCACGCTGGCCGTCCAAGCAATCCCTGACGCAATGAGTTTTATTAATGTCACTTTATCTGCGCCCTGAAGCCAGGCAACCGTACCGATTGTCAAGGCCACGCCCAACATCCATACGGCCGCACCCAACAGTTGATTGCTAATGCGATCGAGTGGCACCAACGCAGGAAGCAAAGAATAAATGCCCCTGAAGCGACGTGCGCTCAAGGCGCGATCTTGTAATAAATAGAGCGCGGAGTTCAGCGCTTGTGCGATGAGCATGCAATAAGCCAAGACAACGGTAGCGACATGAAGCGTGATCCATGGCTGCATATTACCTGTCGTCGGGCGCAGTAGACTTGCGACGAGTAATGCGCCGCCGACTAAAACACCAATGGCCCAACCTGGGAATCGGTGGTTAAAGGTGAGATCAAGGAAGAGCGTTAGCCCGGAGATGCCCCAGGCAAGAACCGTTAAGATGCCTGCAGTCGAAGTGAAACCCGCGAAGCCCAAACGTACTAAATTCACGGTTAGGAAAATAAAGCTCCCCCGGATAATCCAGCGGCTGGCGGTCGACCAAGACGCGTGTCCTCGAGAATGGCCCAGCCAATCCATGGCCGCCGCGAGAAGAAAAAGCCCTGCGGCAACTCCCAGTCCTTGATGAATGCCTAATAACGACATGTACCCTCTAAATAAGAAGGTGTGACATTTTGGCAATTGGATACGGATTGTCACTTATGTCGTTCAATAGCAGATAGATATGAATCTTCCGTCCGATTCGGTGTTTGCGTTGATCGCAGGCACTCCTACTAACTTGGCTACTTATGAGCTACGACCCTTATGACCTGACCCAGCATGCACCCCGAAGCCCAAGGATACGAATTGGTGGCATGGTTATCTTGGCCCGGATGCTGGACAAGGGCCGCGCTGATTTAAAAGGGAAGGTCGGTGACTATGAGTATGGCTGCTCCTTGGACCAGTCGCTGTTAACGTTTATCGGCATCGATGCAGCGGCACTTCGGACAGAAATCGCCAAAGGGAAGGGCGACGGAGAACTTTTAGCCTGGATTCGCGAGCATGCGACACAGCAGCGCCTCCCACATGAACTCGATGCGTTTAATCAATGGCACGAGAAAAGGACGGCGACGACGCCAGATCGCCGGCTTAAAATGAATAGTCTCCAGGCAGCTACAACCGCTGGCGCTGCCCGAGATGACGTGGCAAGTTGGTTCGACCTACTCGATATGGACGACCACGCGAGCTTCGGTGGAAAGATTTAAAGGGAACATAACCTTAACTTCGCTGACTAAGAATAAACCTATGCGTATCCTCCTCGCTCTTCTTGCTGGCATCTTTGCTAGCTCCACTGCCTCGGCTGCTAACTTCGACTGGAAAACACGCTTTACCGAAGGCCTCGTTGATGCGGAAGGTAAGACCGTCGATACAGCATCGCTCGCTGGAAAATACGTTGCTGTCTATCACTCCGCTCATTGGTGCCCGCCTTGTCGGGCCTTCACACCAGAGCTCGTGAAGTTTGCGAATGCCCATATGGACAAGCTTGCTGTGGTCTTTGTGAGTTATGACAAGACCGCCGCTGACATGACTAACTATATGACGGAAACGAAAATGCCTTGGGCGGCAGTGCCATATAAAGCTCCATCCGGGAAAAAGAATGCTGAGGAGAATGGCGTTAAAGGAATCCCGTCTTTGATCGTCTATGGTCCCGACGGCGCGCTTCTCACAAAGAATGGCCGCGACCTTGCAGCTGTAGAAAAACTACTGAAGTAAAGATGCGCGGTGTTAGCCGCGTGTTGATGGTTTGCACCGGCAACATCTGCCGCTCTCCGACGATGGAAGCGGTGCTGCGTCGGCATGCACTACAGGCGGGCTTGGATATCGAATTCGATTCAGCTGGAACGGAGTCCTACCATGTCGGCGACCCACCCGATTCCCGTTCGCAGAAAGTTGCAGCCCTCCGCGGCTACTCACTTGCACATCTGCGTGCACGTAAAGTGCGCGTGCCAGATGACTTCATCCATTTTGACTTAATTCTCGCTGCTGATGAAACGCACTTAGATTGGTTGCATGACCACTGCCCGAAAGAGCACCAAAACAAATTACGCCTCTTCTTAGGCGATCAGGCTCTACCGGATCCATATTATGGCGAAAATGATGCGTTTGAGGACGTCTTAACTGCGGTTGAGGGCGCTGCTGCCTATTGGCTAAAGACCTTAGGTGCACCTAAAAGATGAGATAGAATGTGTGATTGCCCCTTGCCGTGGTCGGGATTGGCTTAGGGGATAGATGTACCAGGTCACCTTTAGCGATCAGGCTATGGCAGAGCTTAATAAACTGCCCACTCTTTCGCAAATGACTGTTGTGGAGGCTTTCTCTGCTTTGACCCCCGCTCTCCTCGCCCAAGGCAGCCCCGAGCTCGGCAAGGTTCGTCGCGAAGGACATACCTATCACCGCCTCCGCGTGGGTGACTTCCGTGTCTACTTTGAATCGAACGGCGAGTCGCTACACGCACATTTTATTTTACAACGGCATACTTACACAGACTTCGCTTTCCGGACGCGCCTCCCTGTCGATATTGATGAAAGTTCAGTCGAAGAACATAGTGCATTCTGGGCTTTTGTTGAAACCCCTCCTCCCCGTGACTGACCAAGAAAAATCCATCTACGCGTCGCCCGAAGAAGCTGCGCATATTTACCTCCTGCCTAACCTTTTTACTGCCGGCAATATGCTCTGCGGTTTTCTCTCGATGAAAGAGTGTATTGAGGCGCGCTTCGTCGACCCTTCTGCAGCCGCATCCAGCGCAGAGCACTACACCATGGCTGTCTGGTTCATTGTCTTTGGTTGCATCTGTGATTTGTTTGACGGTCGGGTCGCGCGTGCCTCGGGCCGCACATCTCTCTTTGGGGCAGAATTTGATTCACTCGCAGACATCATCTCATTCGGCTTAGCACCCGCCTTAATGTCATGCTTCTTGTTAATCCAACCAGATCAAAACAAGGATTTGAGTTTGGCCACTTGGCTCTTTGCTTTTCTTTATCTATTGTGTGCGGGTGTTCGTTTGGCGCGCTTTAATGTGCTTACGAACCCACTTGTGCCAGGCAATGAGGCGCGTGTTAAAGGTGGTGACTTTGTGGGACTGCCTTCCCCAGCTGCAGCAGGAACTATCGGCTCTATTGTTCTCGTGGTCGCCAATTTCATGGGGAACCCCGAAGATACATCGACACAGTGGATTGCTCGCTCCGGTCTCCTTCATTGGTCCCTGCTGCCGCTCATGCTTTTCCTATCCTGGTTGATGGTAAGCAATATTCGGTTCCCTAGTTTTAAACTGATTAGTTGGTCTGCCCGCGCCCGTACGCGGATTTTCATCTTAATTATTGCCGTCGCGGTTGCCGCTTTCCGGTTTAAAGAGCTCGTTGTGCCGATCGTCTTTGTGAGTTATATAAGTTTCGGGATTTTCCGGCATTTCTTCCTCTTGAAAAAGAGCGAAACAGATCCTGCTCCCGACGACGAGTCTCTCTGATTATATTGTGAATAGACTCCGTGTGGGATGTTGGTTTGGAGATCTGCGAACAACCCTCTGGTTATACACGCCCTGTTCACGGTGTTTAAACAATACTTAGGCCTGTAATATCAAGGGGTTGTGGGGTTGTTCGCCTAATCGAACACCCTATGTACTGGTATTAAGATATATGTATATAGGTTAATACAGATAGTCCCAAGCCACTGTGGGTAGGTTTAAGCATTGGATGGTTGCATAAGGGGTAGGACATCGCCCAACCTATCGACATCATGAAGTTCAAGGTAAACCGTAATCATTTCTTCAACGGCCTCGCCTGCGTGACCAACATCGTCGGCGCTCGTGTGACCATGCCTATTTTGCAGAACGTTCTGATCGAAGCCGAAGGCGAAATGGTAACATTAACCACAACCATCATCGACATTTCTGTGTGCTGCCGAATCAAGGCAACTGTCTCCACGCCTGGGAAAATTACCTTACCAGTAAAACGTTTGGCGACCATTGTCCGCTCGTTGCCAAGCGCAGACGTAACAGTTGATCTTGCAGGAAAAGAACGCGTGAAAATTAGTTCCGGATCCTCGACTTTCCAAATAACCGGCTTGGGTGCAGAGCAATTTCCACCAGTCGCGACATTCACCGGGGCGCCTACAGCGAATCTCGACCAAGAAGCACTCGGAGCAATTATTCGCAAGGTTCAATACGCCCAGTCAACCGACGAAAACCGCTACATTCTCAACGGCGTATTCTTCGAGTTCGAAGCGACAAAACTAAACGTCATCGCTACCGATGGACGGCGCTTAGCGAAATCCGAACTTGCGCGCACGGGTAGCGGCGAGGCTGCTGGCCTTATTTTACCAGCTCGCACCATCAATGAACTCAGTCGTTTATTGAAGACAGGACAAGTTGCATTCACGCACAACGAACGCCAGGTAGCTTTCCAAATTGATGTACCCAAGAATGACGAGGGTCTCGTGGACAAGATCCAACTCATCTCGCGTGTCGTTGAAGGAAATTATCCCAACTACCGCCAAGTCATCCCCAAAGATACTGGCTTTAAGGTCCGCTTGGAACGCGAGAAATTCTTAGAATGCGTACAGCGCGCAGCGTTGATGACTGACGAGCGAAATAACACCGTCCACATTTCAGTTTCGAAAGAAAGACAGACCCTGGAAATCACCGCACGCTCGGCAGCAGGTGAATCTGTAGAACCCATTGCAGTGAAATACGAAGGCGCGAATGTAAACATTGCATTCAACCCAACCTATCTCATCGAACCACTCAAGGCCGTCACGGAAGACGAAGTGGATCTCGAAATTAAGTCTGATACAGACGCCGGCGTGCTCCGCGGAATCAAAGAGACATTCCTCTGCGTGGTTATGCCGCAGCGCGTCTCTACCTAAGAGGTTTAAAGCCCAGGATCAGAGATGTCGGGCATGGCCGCAATCGCAGCCATGATTCGGCGTGATGCTTCACCAAACCGGTCGTCGTGGTCCTTCCCAGGGTCTAATGCAGAAGCTGGAATGGCCTTGCCGAATTGAACCCGGATACGAGCGCCGCCACGTAGCCACTCTGAGCCGCGCGGCAAGACGTCTCGTATCCCACGGATACGTACCGGAACAACCGGCACGCCGGACTTAATTGCCAGCAAACCCGCACCCGATTTTGTCGGCTGTAACTCCCCGTCCATGCTTCGGGTTCCTTCGGGGAATATTAAGAGCGCGCGCCCCTCAGCAAGTACTGCGAGCGTCCGACGAATGGCTGAGATATCCGCCTCCCCGCGGTCAAGCGGGATTGCGCGGCAGGCCCGGATAATTCCACCAAAAACCGGATTATCAAAAAGC
>CAIYUD010000094.1 GCA_903929325.1 uncultured Opitutia bacterium
GTATGGCGATGCGGCTGGAAAACAACAATCAGTTTTCCTAAATGCGTTTCGCGTAAAAGACCCAACAAGGCAGCAATTTCTGTTGGATGATGTGCATAGTCAGCCAACACGCGTAAACCTGGCCGTTCGAAAAGTGTATCTTGGCGACGACGGATGCCTGTCCATGTACCTAAGGGCGCTGCACCGACTTGCCCCGCAACGTGCTGAGCTACAGCGAGAGCAAAACCTGCATTGGTACGATTAAATGATCCCGCAACGGGTAACGTTAATTTTCCTTTAGCCCAAAGTCCGCCAACTTCGACTTCAGAACTTCCGTGCGTTGCGGCAACAGTACGTAAATCAAAGTCACCACCCTCGCCCACTGTCAGCACCTTGGCCGTGACGCCCTGGGTTAGCCGATGCAGCCGGGCATTTCCATGTGGGATAAGAATGAGGCTACGTGTACGCTGGAAAAGTTCGGCAAAGACACGCTCAAGGTCTGCTTCGGTTCGGTAATAATCAGGGTGATCCCAATCGAGATTAACTGCGACCGTCACTTCAGGAGAAAATCCACCAATCGTCCCATCACTTTCATCGACTTCCGCAACAAGCCAATCGGAGCCGGTCGTCGCTCGTGCAGGCGCTAACGATGAATCACGGAAAAGGCCACCGAGTACATAACCGAAGTCCGCACCCGCTGCCGTTAAGGCCGTGATGACCATTCCGCAGGTCGTGGTTTTCCCGTGACTACCACAAATCGCTACTAAACGGCGCGCCGTTGCTTGTTCGGCTAAAAGCTCCCCACGGCGGACGATGCGACAGTTAGCCTTCATCGCTTGTTCGCGCAAAGGATGACCCGTCTTTATTGCGCTCGTATGCGCGACGAGCTGAGGCGTCCAACTCCCTGTTTCTAAACTCGACTGTAAAGGAATACCTGCAGTCGCCAACTGCGCAGCCATCGGACCTCCCATGGCATCATCGCAGCCCCGCACATCCCAGCCCTCGCTCTTGAGGTATATCGCCAATGGCCCAACACCCATGCCACCCACACCCAACATCCAAGCAGAGCGTGAAGAGCTCATGGCGAAACCTCCCGTCGGACACCCAAGACGATATCATCAACCAAATCATCCCAACGATTAAGAAGGTGCTCACGTGCCAAAGCTTCACGCATCTGCGCTCGTAATTGCGGCTGTGCGATGAGGCGCTCAAGCGCTGGCATCAACGTAGAGAGTTCACTCTCGGGACACAGTATTGAAGCACCGACGAGTTCCCGGGCGCGCGCATTGGCCGTTTGATGGTCATCGGCCGCACGAGGATAAGGAACAAGAACTGCAGGTGTACGACAGGCAGCCAACTCCGCAAGCGTACCTGCGCCGGCACGACTTACGGCTATATCAGCTGCAGAATATGCGGCTGCCATGTGATCGCAGAAAGGCACATAGCGAATCACTGCTTCACCATACTGCTCACGGCGCTCACTTCCGTTTGGACCTGTTAAGCAGAGCACATGGCACCCTAACTTTTCGAAAGTTGGTGCGGATGCTTCAACCCAGCGCGTGAGTGCGTTCGCACCCTGGCTACCTCCAATGACGAGTATAAGTTTACCCGATGTCGGAAAATGAAGTTCAGCACGAGCCTGGTCGACCGCCATCGGCTGAATCTCTGCACGAAGAGGGAATCCACCCGAGCGTAAATATTTACTGCGTAAGCCTGTTGCGGGCGGCGCATGCACGGTTGTGGCCAACGGAGCCAACCAGCGAATTGCTTTTCCAGCACGCATGTTCGCCTCGTGCAGATGAACAGGGATGCGGGCCATCCAACAGGCAACCGCTGGACCGACTGACATAAATCCACCAAAGCAAGCAAGGGCATTGGGCCTAAAGCTCACAACGACCCACAGAGCATCAAGTAATGCCCACAACATTGAGGGTAGAAATAGAATACGGTCGAGTAGGCTTGGACCAAATCCACGTCCACGACCGGCGCGGAATTGAAGGTGTGGGTAGCGCGCAAGCATGCGTGAATCGACAGTCTTCCGACTGACCAGAAGCAATGTCTCCACGCCTCTTGCCTGGAGTTTTTCCGCCAACGCAATACCCGGTGCAAGATGACCACCCGTGCCACCACATGCCAAAAGGACCCGGCTCATTGTTGGATAACAGGTTTAATCACTGGTCTGCCTTGATCGCGCAAAGCATTCAGCATGAGTCCAACGAGCATCCCGGAAACCACGAGGTTAGTACCTCCGTAACTAATAAAGGGCAATGCGATGCCCTTCGTAGGCAACAAGCCGGTGACGACTAACATATTCACCAAGGCTTGTAATGTCAGGAAGAGCGAACAGCCCAAGGCCAGTGCGAAACGAAATAAGTCCGTACACCGTCGAAGCTCCCGCACCACAATTAAGAAGATGGCTAAATAAGCTAGGGCAACAAGGGCCGTCGCTAACAAGCCCCACTCTTCACCAATGATGGTAAAAACGAAGTCGGTGTGTGCTTCGGGTAGATACGCACGCTGTTGCATACCGTTACCAGGACCCACCCCCGTAATTCCTCCACACGCAAAGGCCAACATCCCTTGGAAAAGTTGGTAAGCTTCATCACCCTGGCGTCCTTCCGGATCCATGAATGACATAAACCGGCGCAAACGATTTTCCCAATTGAGCACCAAGAAGGTGAAAGCGGAGATGGCGATGATGAACGCCGTTCCCAAATAGGCCATACGAGCCCCGCAGACAAAGAGCATCGATGCCCCGACCGCACAGCATAAAACAATCGTCCCAAGATCTGGTCCGAGGGCAATGCCTGCACAGACCAGCAAAATAGCACCGACAGGTTGGAGGAATCCTTCTTTTAAATCCCCCCATCCGCGGGGCGTAAACAAATAGGGCTCACGCGAACTGAAGTGCCAAAATTTACCACGGTAGGGTAATGTTCGACGCTGCATCCGAGCGAGTAAGTCAGACAAAACAATGACCATAGCTATTTTTGCTAGGTCAGAGGGCTGTAATCGGAAAAATCCGAAATCAATCCAACGCCACGAACCATTCACCATTCTTCCGATGCCAGGAGTGCGAGCGAGCAACAGTAAAAACATAACTGCGCCCAGCAAGTACCATCGAACAGCTCTCAATGCATCGAGATTAACGCGCCAAGCAATCCATCCCAAAAACAATGAGATGGGCACGTAAATAAGTTGGCGCGTAACCGCCGCAGTCGGCTCGCGCAGCGACATCGAGTAACCCGCACTATACAGTGCGATGAGCCCGAATATCGCTAACGCGGCGACCAAGAAAGGGACGAACAAGGTAGCACGGACGACCCCTTGGGTCCTGCTACCTTGTTCGGCCTTAAACACCATACGCGTCGCTAACGATTAGCGAGCAGCCGGAGTCGTCGCGGCTGGAACGCCACCGAAGCCTCCAAAGCCTCCCGGAGGAGCCGCCAGAGGTGAAGTCTGTGTCGCAGGTGCGGCAGGCTTCTTCTCTTCAGCAGCAGGTGCAGCAGTCTTTGGTGCTTCAGTTGCAGCAGGTACACCACCAAAACCACCGAAGCCACCTGGAGGTGCTGCTAAGGGTGAAGGACCAGCGGGTGCAGCGGGAGCGGAAGAACCTGTTGATTTAGCAGTCGAGGTTTTGCGAGCAGGCGTAGGTGTTGAGCCATCAGGAATGACAATCTTTTGTCCAACGCGGAGCACTGTGTTCTGCTCGATGTTGTTCGCCGCACAAATTGCGTCGATGCTGACACCTTCACGACGGGCAATGACCCAGAGGGATTCATTGGCGACGACAGTATGCGTGCCGCCTTTACCAACGGTTTGAGCAACCGTGCCTGTAGTCTTACCCTTCACGGATATCGGCTTGGGCACTTCATTCATACCCCCTAAACTAGGGGCAGAAGACGACGACGCAGCGCTTGCGCCGGCAACGCCGACGTAGGCACCGAGATCTCCGTCTTTCTCGTAGCCGGTAGTGGTTCGGCAGCCATTAACGCCGACAAGTACGGCGATAATTCCGAGGTGCAGAAGCACAACGGCACTGATGGTGAGCATGGGTCTCATGGTAGTATGTATTTGGGTTATGTGTGTTTGGGTATTCCTGGTGGAAATTTATCGGGATTTTTGAGCCAAGCCGTGGGCCGCACGCTCAAAGACGAGACCGCGCTCGGCATAGCCGCGGAACATATCGAAGCTCGAGAAGCCTGGACTTAGCAGAACGACAGTGCGCTGAGCCACGTCGCGAGCTGCTGCAAGTGTCGCTTCTTCCAGCGTTCCATAGACTTTACTGGGACGTCCCAGTTCTTGGAATAACGCGTGTAACTCGGGTCCAGTTTCACCGACTAAGAAAGCAGATTCAATAATTCCAGCGAGACGCTCGGCAAAACGTCGCATGTCCCCACCCTTCCACTTACCTCCGCCAATCCAGCGGACGGGTAAGGTAAATTCTTGGAGAGCAGCTAAGGTTGCATGGAAGTTTGTTCCTTTGGAGTCATTCCAAAACTCTACCAAGCCAGCTTCAGAAACCTTGCGCAGACGGTGAGGTGAAAGCCGGAAAATACGTGCAGCGTCCTCGAGTGTCTCCAGCGGCAGTCCGCGCGCTTTCCAATAAGCGACCGCTAAAGCCCAATTCTCTCGCTGTGGCCAACTATCAAACGGTGAACCCGATGGAATGGAATCCGCGACATCTTCGCGGCGGGCGACAATCGTTTCGTCCGGAAGACTAATTCCAAATGCTTTGGCAGCTGTAACCACCGAAACCCCCACAACCAATGGCCCAGCTGGAAGTAGACGTTCGACAAGTTTATGTTTAGCCCGGAAATACGTTTCGACGTCACCATGACGATCCAAATGGTCTTCATCGAAGTTCGACCAAATAACCGCTTCAGGTGAAAAGTGTCTAAGGTCTTCCGCCTGGAATGAGCTGACTTCAACAATCGGCAACAAGCCGGCCACCGATGAATTTAAAGCGACCGCACTTAAGGGCAGTCCAACATTTCCGCAGGCGATCGCATTTTGTCCGGCTCGTTTATGAGCAAAAGCTAAGAAATCAACCAAGGTGGTCTTCCCGTTTGTACCCGTCACCGCAATCGCGGGCCCGTCCCAGAGTAATGCACCAAAATCTAATTCGGAGAGACAGAGGCAACCCGCACGACGTGCAGCAAGAAGCCATGGGTGCGTTTGTGCAAAGCCTGGACTGATAACAACGAGGTCATGGCTAGCAGCTTCCGTAGCCCCAAAGGTAGCATTCGGCCCACGCTCATCATAACTTATCGAGGTCTTTCCAGCCGCTTGTAACGCTTCAGCAATGGCACGCCCACTGACACCTGTCCCCAGAATCGCTGCAGGGCGATTCAGTCGACGAAGCAAAATTTCGGGCAACTCAATCATCGAAGCTTGAGTGAAAGCAAGCCGAGCAGGCCGCAGAGAAGTGAGAGAATCCAAAAACGGACAACGACTTTGGTCGCTGGCCAGCCAAGTTTTTGGAAGTGATGATGAATGGGCGTCATCAGGAACAAGCGCTTCCCGCCTGTCTTCTTAAAGTAGGCGACCTGAAGGATCACAGAAATTGCTTCCACCACAAAGACGCCACCCGCGATCGCTAAAAGGAAGGGTTGATGGATCGCACACGCAGTTACACCGAGGAAGCCACCGATACCGAGAGCACCGACATCTCCCATATAAATAGTGGCCGGTGCTGCATTGTGCCAAAGGAAGACTAAAGCTCCGCCCGCTAAGGCACAGCAAAGTACACCGAGTTCGCCAGCGCCAGCGACGTGCCGGAGTTGAAGGTAGTCGGCATGGCGGACGTCACCGACCAAGTAAGCAACGACACCCAGAACCAGCGTCGTCGTGAGTACACACCCAATCGCCAATCCATCCAGTCCGTCCGTTAAATTGACCGCATTCGACGAGCCGACTGCAACGAGACAGAAGAAAATACCAGCTACACAGAGCACGGCCGCTAATGAGAGACCGAATGCCCCGGGAGCCCAAACAGGTTGCTTGAGCATCGGGACCCAAATTTCTGCCATCAATGGTTGTCGATCGGCATCCAGTAGCAATGTGCCGAATGCGAGTGCGGCTACGATAAGCTGAAGTCCTAATTTACGGCGTGCGGAAATACCATCCGCACTACCATGGCGAATCTTCAACCAATCATCATACCAACCGATTGCTCCCATGCCGATGAGCGCAATCAAGGCGGCAGCCACTAAGAGATTACATTTAACCCAAAGCAGCACTGCAGGTAACATCGCTGCAGCAATTAACAATCCACCCATCGTCGGAACCTGCCCTCCTTGCTTTGCGAGTTCACCCATCAGACGCGCATCGCGCTCAGGTTGACGGAGTTTCGCCAATGCCCGCAAAATGGGCCCTGAAAGCGCCAAACCGATCACGAGTGCCGTGATGAACGCAAAGATCATCCGCACTGACAGGTAATCGAAGAGCCGGAAAGGCCCCCAAAATTTTTCAAGTTCGCTTAAACGGTAGAGCATCTCAGTGGAATCCTAAGGTTTTCCGGAGTGCTTCCGGTAGGGCACGTTCAAGGGCGTGTGCACGACTTCCCTTTAATAAGATCGGACCACGGTGAGCCTGAATCGCCGCGGCCAATTCAGCGTGATTCGCGGCAACACGTCCGCCGCAGACAGCAGCGAGCGCAGGCGCATCGCCGCCATAAACAATCACATGATCGCCTGGGCTAAGCGGCAATGCGCGACCGGCATCTTGATGAAGTTGAATGGATTTGGCACCCAACTCAGCCATACCTCCTAATACAAAGAGGCGCGGTCCGGTTGTCTGACGTACAAAAGTCTGCGCAGCATCAGCCAACGAAGCTGGGCTCGCATTGTAACA
>CAIYUD010000095.1 GCA_903929325.1 uncultured Opitutia bacterium
GAGTAGAGTATTATTGGCGGCTGGCTGATTAAGTTGTCCGTTAGCAATGCGTTGGGTGAAAAGCACGGCAACGTCGGGCGCGCCCTTAGCAGCGGCATCCGTGTTTGCGAAGTGCACGGTTAAGCGGTGCGTTCGTTTGCCTGTGCGTTGAAGCTCGGTTGTCACCTCAGGGTTTTTCGATGCAGCGAAGCGTGCGTCAAATGCGGGGTCGCCGTAGAAAGCCACCGTGTCGCGATCCCAGCTTAAGCCTAAAATCTGCTTAACCGTTTCTTGGCCTTCTTTGGAACGCGGATCGGTTATCTTAGAAGATTTCCAAACATTGGCCTGGCTGAGCTGGGTCAAAAGCATTTCAGGCTCAGGGTTGCCGTCATTCGGGAATTGAGGTGAAAACTTAACGGCATCCGGACAGAGCTTATGAAGGTCTGCAATCAGGCGGACTTGGTTGATGAAGAAGGATTCCGAAAAATTATTTCGACCAGGCAATGACTGCCAGGTGCTGAGCATATCCCAGCCGCCGCGACCAAACCAGGTGACGACGGTGTAGCCTGCCATTTGTCGTACACCGAGTTTGCCCATCATCACGCAGACGAGTGACTTAGGTCCGTCGCAATGGCCGACTAAACAATTACCCACAGGGAAGAATACTTTTGGATTCGGCGATTCTGGGAGAGCCTCGCCGATGGGTTTGCCGTTGGGTTTGTCGAGGGGAAGCAGGGTGCCTTTATAAGAAAGCAAGAAACCGCTGCCGAAGGGCGTCTCAAAGCCGTGTTGGAATCCGTGTGATGAGGTTACCATTAAGTCTGGCTTAACTTCATTAAAGAAGTCTGCCCAGATGCTTGCTGCGGGTCGGTCCAGTTTGGCATGCTCAACGGTTTTCCCGTCCGCTTGTTTTTCGCGCCAGGTGCCTTGAGCTCCGTCCGAGATTGTCAGCGAGCGCGTCAGAATGCCGTCATTGATACCCGTCGTGTTGAGTGCGTTTTGAACCGTTAAGTTTGTTGGGCCTGCGAGTGTAGCCGCCGCGAGCTCAGCGGTCGCCCCTGTGATGATGCCCCACTGTGCATCAATGTAAGGATCTCCGTCTAAGCGGCGTGTGAGTTGATGGACATCGCAGACAAATGTACGCGTCGCTTTTTCGGGCCGGCTGATAAAGGCGATATACCGCGGCATCGCTTTGCTGAGTGCGGCTTGAGCTGTCTCTACATTCCCCGTCCACTCCACGACAACTGCGCCAGGGTGTTTAGCTTGGAGGGCTTCAATAACCTTGGCCCAGGCGGGGTCTGCTTTCGTTTCCGACTCAATGACAATCGCGTAAGACTGTGCCCGTGGATTGCTTGCTGAATCCAGCGTAGGATTTTCCGCAAAAACAGTTAGTGCGAATGCACATGCGGTAAAAGTGAGTAAGCGTTTCATGAGGATGAAGAGGCGTCGTGTGTGTGGCGACCGAAGGCTCTTATTTTAGAAACAAGATTTGCCAGGCCCGTTCGACGATTGGGTGAAAGGTGTTGGGTGATGCCCACTTCAGCAAGAAACTCTGCGTCGGTTGCAGCAACTTCAGCTGGGGTTGCCCCATCGTAAAGTTCACAGACAAGCGTCGCTATGCCTTTGGTGATGAGTGAATCCGCGTCGCAGCGGAAGCGACAGATGCCATCGCGAATAGTTGGGTACAACCAAAGGTTCGACGTACAGCCTTCGATGAGTAATGGTTCGATGCGTAATTCAGGCGGAAGCCCTTCGGCGCCTTTGGCGCGGTCGATAATGTATTGGAACCGTTCATGCGGATCTTCAAACGGGGCCAATTCTTGAATCAGCGCAGCGCGCTTTTCTGCAAGCGTCATGGTCTAAATCAGCGTCCAAGAAACGCGTCCCGATCTAGGCCTGGGCGCACTAAAGGTTCAATCGCGGCTTCGAGTTTGCGAACGCGCGGCGCATCCAGTCGTGACTCTGAATGTAGCCAGCCAAGAATGTCACCCCACACAGGTGGCAGTGGACGACGGCCTGTGAGTAGTCGCTCCACTTCATCCACGAGGGCAGGGCGCGTTCCGTAAGCATCGCCTTGTCCCGCGAGGATGCGTGCAGAAATCCAGTCAGCCCGGAGTTGTGAATGCCAAGGGTAAGTTTGCACGCCTACGGACAGGATGTGTGCGGCGGGTTCGGTCGCGCCGCCGTCAATTAAGTGACGTGAGACTGAACGAAACGCTTCAGGGCCTGGAGTCACTTCCGCTTCTAAGAATGCTTCGAGGTATTTATCCCCGATGCTGCGGTCTGCTTTTTCGACGGACGGATTCGTTTTAGGACGTAGGTGATAGGCAATGCCGAGAAGTGCTTGTACCATCGTCTGGTTAGAGCGGAAGTGAGCTTTGTTCGCCATGTTCACGTTTTGATACGTGCGGATACATAAGTCAGATTTTCCGGCGCGAATGAGTGACTCTAAATGGAGTGCGCTAAAAGTTGCGGTGTCATAACCTTTAGCTACCGCAAGATTAGCGAGAAGTTCGCAGAGACTAAAGTAGCCGCGTTGTGAACCGTAGTTCGCTAAAGCGAGCATCACGGAATCGCTCCCAGAAAATTGATCGAGGATTGCGCGAAGTTCTTTTTCATATTCATCGCGTTGCCCAAGCTTATCGAGAATGGCGAGGCGTTGGACGCGTAAGAATCCATTCGTGCCGTCCAATGAGATGCGATCATTGGTTAACGACAGCGCCTGTTTGGGTTGTCCAAGTAGCAAAAGTAAGCGGCTGTGTTGAGATAGAATAGCATCGCGCTCTTGCCCGCGAAAATCAGGCGCACGGTTATCGAGGACGCTTAAGGCTTGTTGTACGCGTCCACCGTCGAAGAGACAGAGAGAGTGGAGCATCGTTCCGCTGGCGGTCTTATCGAGTTTGTAGGTCTCGATCAGGTTGGTCGCTTCTGGGTAACGGCCGCACCAATAGAGAGAGGTGGCGGCTTGGAAGGCTAAAATTGTCTTGGTTTCAGACGCTAAGTCTTTGTTCTTTAGGTAGTTAAGCGTAAAATCGATGACCTCAGGGTCCCGGTGTCTTGCCTGTAGTATTTGACCGTAGCGCTCGAGGTAAGCCCTACCCAGCGGCTCAGAACTATTAACAGTACCTAAGCCACTCTTAAGCAACAAGATAGCATCATCGCTCTTGCCGATTTTTCGATGCAGAATGTCGGCGTAAAAGAGCTTTGCTTGTGTGTTGCTACCACTGCAACGGATGGCGAGTTGGCCGGCCTGAACGGCTGTTGGCAAATCACCTTCCTCCAGGGCCTTTTTGCCAATTTCGACGAAATAGGTAGATATAGAGGCTAAATGGCCTTGGCGGATTTGTGCGGCTTGGTCGGGGTTTGACTCAATGGCTGCCAAGGTGAGGCGCACGGATCGACGTAGAATGGGGTCTGCAATCAGATCTGCTTTCCCGCCAATCTTCGCTAAATACGCTAAAGTAGCCTCTTTTCCTTGGGTTACGGGCATGCCGAGGAGCAAAACCACTTCAGGGTCAGACTGGGAGCTGGCCGCCGCAGGGGCCTTATTAGTAGGTGCCTGAGGGGTAGGAGCGGGTGTTGACTCAGCCCATGCCAGTTGGGGTAAAGAGACGCATACAAGCAGAAGGTGGATGGCTCGGCGCATAGCGGTCGTCCTAACGTGCGGAGGAGGCTCTAGAAGTCGCTATAAAAATCCCTACCGGACGCAGGTCTTATGCATGGGTCTCTCAAAAATGTTAAAAACCTCCACTTTCCGCTTGCTGGAGGGGCTTGGAGTCCTATGTCACAACGCTCTTTCCACGTAAAACGAGGCCCTATGCCCACCATCAATCAGCTCATTCGCCACCCCCGCGTTAAACCGCGTACTAAGTCGAAGTCACCCGCGCTTAACAACTCGCCGTTTAAGCGTGGTGTCTGTGTGCAAGTGATGATTCGTACCCCGAAGAAGCCAAACTCTGCTCAACGTAAAGTTGCCAAAGTTCGTCTCACCAACGGACAAGAAGTCATTTCTTACATTCCTGACGAAGGCCATAAACTCCAGGAGCACTCAGTGGTGCTCGTGCGTGGTGGTCGCGTGAAGGATCTTCCCGGTGTCCGTTACCACATCGTTCGCGGACCGCTTGACTGCTCTGGTGTTGAGAAGCGCCGTCGCTCCCGTTCGAAGTACGGCGTGAAGCGCCCGAAGGCTGCTAAAGTCTAATATCCATTTTCTCCTTACCTGAACTAGACCATGTCACGTCGTCGCCGAGCAACTAAGCGCCAGCACCAGCCAGACTCCCTTTACGGAAGTCCGCTCGTCTCGCAGTTAATCAATGTCGTTATGAAGAGCGGCAAACGTTCCATTGCTGAAAAGA
>CAIYUD010000096.1 GCA_903929325.1 uncultured Opitutia bacterium
ATCTGCTCAAGCGATGTCTGAGACAATGCAGCAGCAGTTCCGAGCTGGTTGCTGAAGGTGCCGCTGACAATCGGGTGGTTCGTAGCAATCAGAGACACGCCGTCACCGCCGACATACGAGCTATTGAAAGCACGATTTAGGACGTTAGCGGAGAGAGTCTCTTTTGTTTCGATCAGCGACTGAGCCAAGTGCTTGGCATAGGTCTGGCCGATACGAATGTGATCGCCGTCCTCAACGAGAACTTTGGTCAGTGCGAAGGCAAGACCATAGACCTTGTAGAGGTAACGCTGCAAGAACAGCACGCCGCCGGACTGGTAGCTGACTGCCATGCCATCGGGGAGTTCCGGCGCAGCACCAAAGCCGTACAAGACGGGCTCTTCATGGTAATTGCGGGGAATGCCCTTCTGCTCACGGAAGACCATCTTCCATTCATCAGAACGCTGATCATAAACACCATCAAAAACTTCGTTCAGGATGGGCTCAACTACCGACCGGAAGTCGGTACTACGCATAGGAGTAGCCATAGTCTAAGCCTCCCTTAAACAGAGTTGACGGCTGCTTTGTAATGGTGCTCGTTAATACGAACGGTAACCACAACATAAGCATCGGTGAGGGAATCAGTGATGTTGCCTTGAAATCCAGTAATCTGGAACTGACCAGATGTAGCCTGAATCACGCCAAGGACCGTGGTAGACAAGCCCGTCGAGGTGGAACCACCCGGCGAAGCAACAGTCCAATCACATTCCTCACCGACAGACGTCTGCACTGAATCAGTGCCGGGCGTGCCGGGGTTGGCGTATTGCACGTCAAACAGCGTCTCAGGATCGTCGTAGACCCAAGCCGTGATGTTCGTGCCAGTGGTTCCACCCGGCCAGAAAGGCGAAATGGTGGGCTTGCCGGTGGAATCCAGATACTCAACACCTGCGAAGATGCCGAGTAGTGCAACGCCATCGGTGGTGCCCGAACGTGTGCCGTCAGATGTGCCGAGCTGGATAGTACCAGCGTCAACAAGCTTTACGGGGTCTCCAGAGAAAATCGACGCAGCATAGGTGCTGGCGATTACGTAGGCTTTCGGACGCATTTGACCACTGTTGTGGAAAGACGCCCGGAAGCCAAAAGGTGCGCTAGTCGAAGACATAGTGGCTCCTAGTGGATTGAGGGGTGATTAGGAAAGATCAAACTGAGCTTCCCTATATTGCCCAATCTCCATATTGCCATCGCCCATTGTTAACCGCGACTTTGAAGATTTAGCCTGCTGCTCAAGGAACTCTGCGGTGTCGGTAAGTTTTTCTTCCTCACGCAAAGGCGCATCGTGATGCGCTTCTGTCATATATCTCTCGTAAAGAGAGATCGGCAGCTTGAATGCAAGCATTTCATTCACCCCAATAAGGCCTTGCCAATCACCTGTTTTCAGGGTGGCATATTCCCAGCCGGGAACGTCTTCCGGCTTCACTGGCTCATATCCCAAACGAATTCTCGTCTGGATGGAATCACGGGGGTTAGTCGTGGTCAGCCAGCACATGTGCCAGCCGGGTATCTTAGGCAAGTCCGGTAAACTGGACTGAAAGAATTGTTGACGGAACATTGCAACTCGCTCATCGTCAGAAATCTCGCGATTTTCAGTTACAGCGCGATCTTTCATCGCACGGTTTTCGCGTTCTACACCAGCAGGTTTTTTAAAACGTTCGTCGTTCATAAGTCGCTCCCTTCAGCGATTAGCATGGATTATAGGTTGATTTGAGATAAAAGGCAAGTTTTTTCATGCCTTATTTAATTTATCGTATTCGGCGTATCGTCTAGCGTACTTTTCCCGTAAAACGGGGTCATCCCAAACGCCAGCGTCCATTAGTGCCTTTTTACGGTCTTTGTTCATAAAGAACTCTTTATGAGTATTGGCTGAGCTATTATCCCTGCCGGAGCTTATGGTTGGCCCACCCCTAGGTGAACGCGCAGGGGGAGCCGGTTCTTTGCCAAACCGCTCAGGCAAGCGCCTTGCGGATCGTGTGCGCAGCTCGTCCCAATACTCTTCAGTATGGGGATTGTAACCGTCCTTTGACAGGGCGTTATCAATCGCAAGCACGATAGCCGACTCTTCATCCCGCCCTTGGGCATCGTACCAAGGGTTCTCCTTGATAAACTCCCTAGCGTGCTGCAACGCCATATCGTCAAGCGCTGGTTGAGGCGCTGGGCGATTCTGAGCA
>CAIYUD010000097.1 GCA_903929325.1 uncultured Opitutia bacterium
GACTTCGCCTCTGCCGCCGAAGTCGGCGTCATCCTTGCCGAATAAAGTTATCCGCGAAGGATTCGTAAGACTTCCGCGTGCAATTCAGGCGCGGCCGCAACAGCATTACCCGCAGAGACGGGATCGCTGCCGTCCCAAGCTGTCACCGTTGCCCCCGCGCCGCGCAGAACAGGCAGAACGGGAATTAAGTCCCACGGATTCATAATCGGGTCAGCCATGATGTGTGCCCTGCCAGCTGCGACCATCATGTGGCCATACCCATCACCCCAGGTGCGCGAAAAATCACATTGCCGTGCTAAGTCAGCCCAACGCGCCTTGGGGTGGGCACGAGCGATATTCTCGACATCAGTTGTCAGCAACTTGGCTGACTTTAATGAAACGGAGACCGCTTTCGTCGGACGGCCATTAAAGGTAGCAGTTAAGCCGTCACCCGTCGCACGTTCACGCAAAATGGGTTGATCGATGACTCCAATTGCTGGCTGTCCCTGGTAACGTAAACCAACAAGCGTCGTAAAGAGCGGGACACGGGCGATGAAAGATTTCGTGCCGTCGACAGGATCTAATACCCAACAAAATTCAGCGTCAGCACGCTCAACCCCATATTCCTCGCCGACGATACCGTGGTCGGGGTATTGGGCGTGAATGGCTGCGCGCATAACCCGCTCCGCTTCCTTATCTGCAATCGTCACCGGGGATCCGTCGGCTTTTATTTCAACAGCGAGCGTCGGCTGTGCATAATGCATGCGCACAACTTCGCCGGCTAAATCTGCTAAGTGCTCAGCAAATTTTAATAACTCGTTTTTTTGGACAGCAGACAGCACGAGGCACGGTGCGGAAAGAGACGAGACTGGGCAATGACGAACCGCAGTTGCCAGCGCCGAAATTCCCCTTAAATGATGCTATCATATCCATGGAGAGAGATTTTTCGCAGCAGCCTGTATCCCTCCGGTTAATCCGGCCACAGGGGCTACCTGCTTTATCTCAACAGTGGTGCGATTTACTTTTTCTGCACTGGGAGATCGCGGCCGAGGAACTACAGAAACGCCTGCCAGCGGGACTAACTTTAGATACCTTTGGTGGCAAAAGTTACCTCGGCATCGTTCCCTTCAAAATGCGCCATGTGCGTCCTTGGCTACTGCCGCCGCTTCCTTGGTTATCCTATTTTTTAGAATTAAATGTGCGGACATATGTGAGAGGGCCTGATGGCGCTCCTGGCGTTTACTTCTTTTCACTGGATTGCGAGCGCGATCTAGCTGTCCAAATTGCTCGAGCGGCCTTCCACCTACCCTATCAACACGCGACGATGCGCTGCACGCACGATGGCGGCACTTTTGATTATAAGTGCCGGCGTGGTGGGCAACCTTTACAGGCAAGACTTTCATGGAAGCCGCACGGCAATATCCATTACGCCGAAGCAGGATCGCTCGAAGAGTTCCTGGTTGAACGCTATGCTTTCTTTACGTCGGACACCCGCACTGGCCAAATTATTCGCGGAGACGTGCGCCATAAGCCCTACCCGCTGCAAGCGGCTGGCTTAGGTGTTTGGGATACGACACCGATAGACTGGAATGGTTTGAATGTACAAGGGGCCCCTATTCACGTCATTGCCTCGCCCGGAGTAACGGTGAGTTGCTGGCCCACGCACAACGTCTGACCGCTTGCCCCTTACCGCAAAGACTGCCAGATAGAGGCATGCGTCGCCGACTTGCAGACTACCACCACATTGTGTGGGACTGGAATGGCACCTTGCTCGACGACACATGGCTTTGCTGTGAATCCCTTAATTTACTTTTAACAGAAGATGGCCGGGAGCCTGTCGACCCGGAACATTATCGGCAGATTTTTGAATTCCCGGTTATCAAAGTCTACCAAGCAATTGGTTTCGCGCCAAATGAAGAAGCTTTTCGCGCGCTCTCGGTTCGGTTTATGCGGGCTTACGAACTCCGTAAGTCGGAATGCGCATTACACCCTGGCGCAATTGAATTGATCGATGCGCTTAAGTCTTCTGGAAAAACGCATTCGATTCTTTCTGCCTACGAACATGACTTACTCGAAAGCACGCTTTCGGGATTAGGACTGCACGGACGTTTCAGTAAATTGTGTGGCGGCGAAGACATTCATGCAGGGAGCAAAGAGGAACGGGCCAAAGTGCACCTGCATGACCTTGGCGTTAAGCCCGACGACACGCTCTATATCGGCGATACGACGCATGATTTAGAAGCGGCACGGGCCATGGGCGTTGACTGCCTGCTTATTGCCCACGGACACCAGCATCGCAGTAAGCTTGAGGGCTATGGCGCGCCCGTGGTGAATAACTTTGCAGAGTTAACTTGAGCGTAACCTTTTGCGCTAAAAAATAGGGCAAGGCCAGCCGCTGAGGCGTCGGTTTATGTTGCTCAATAAGGCGTTAAGCGTTCTGTTTTACTTACCCAAAACCTATGCGGATCTTCACTGAGAATCCCTACCTATTCCTGGCCCTCGCGGTACTGGTTCTTTTCGCCGTCTACCTGATTTTAAACCAACGCAAAGATCAAGGATCTGACGCCGAGGCAATTGAAGATGTCATTAAGGCCGGCGCCGAAACCCTCGGTAGCTCTGACCAGCTCTTCGCACCATCGGCTGAATTCATGGCGAAGGCACGCGTCAAAGGCATGGATGGTTATCACGCCTTACACCGTCGCTCCCTTGAGGACATGGATGGCTTCTGGTCTGATGAAGCTAAAAACCTTCACTGGTTTAAGCCTTGGACGAAAGTTTTGGATGAAGCCAAGAAACCATTCTTCAAGTGGTTTGTCGACGGTAAGACTAATTTAGCTTATAACTGTCTTGATGCACAAATTGCCAAAGGCTTAGGCGATAAAGTGGCGATTGTCTTTGAAGGCGAGCCGACGCAAGACGGCAAAGCCACAGATGTCCGTCGCATCACTTATCGCGAGTTACATCGAGGTGTCTCACGTTTCGCCAATGTCCTGAAAAGCCTTGGGCTTCAAAAAGGCGATACGGTCGCAATCTACATGCCCATGGTGCCTGAGCTGGCGATGGCTGTTCTCGCTTGCGCGCGCATCGGCGTCATTCACTCCGTTGTCTTTGGCGGTTTCTCAGCTGAATCGATTCGTGATCGCGTGAATGATGCTTCGTCGAAGGCAGTCATCACCATGGATGGCGGTTGGCGCCGCGGAAAGTTCTTGGCCCTAAAACAAACGGTCGACGAAGCCGTCAAAGACTGCCCCAGCATTCGCCACGTGCTTGTCGTCCAACGCACACCGAACAAACCCGATCCGTCCTGCACCATGCAGCCCGGTCGTGACGTTTGGTATCAAGAGGTGGAATCAAAAGTTTCTGACGACTGCCCGGCTTCCGAACAAGACGCCGAAGACGTACTCTTCCTTCTCTACACGTCTGGGTCTACAGGCAAACCAAAGGGCATCATTCACACTACGGGCGGCTACATGGTCCATGCCTATGCGACCAACAAGTATACGTTCGACCTTCGCAATGATGACCTCTTCTGGTGTACGGCTGATATCGGCTGGGTGACCGGTCATACCTACGTGGTGTATGGTCCCCTGCTCAATGGATGCTCTGTGTTCATGTATGAAGGTGCGCCTGATGCACCTGACTTCGGTCGATTCTGGAAGATCATCGAAGACCACAAGGTGAGCGTCTTCTACACAGCGCCGACTGCGATTCGCGCCTTCATGAAGTGGGGCGACCAATGGGTAACGAAATATAATCTCTCATCCCTTCGACTACTCGGATCCGTCGGCGAACCCATCAACCCTGAGGCGTGGCTTTGGTACCATAAACTTATTGGCGGCGAGCGCTGCCCAATTGTGGACACCTGGTGGCAAACCGAAACAGGCGGGCACATGATTACGCCAATCCCCGGTTGCACGCCAACAAAACCTGGATCCGCCACACTGCCCTTCTTTGGCATCGATGCAGCCGTGCTGGATGAGCACGGGAATGAGACCGACCACGGGATTCTCGCAATCCGCCGTCCTTGGCCTGGCATTATGCGCGGGATTTATGGCGACGAAAAACGCTATATCGAAGCGTATTGGAGTCGCTGGAATGGTAAGTATTACTTCCCGGGCGACGGAGCTATCCATGATAAAGACGGCTACCTCTGGATTACTGGACGTGTGGACGACGTCGTCAATGTCTCTGGACATCGCATCGGCACAGCTGAACTTGAAGCCGTCTTCATTGAGCACAAAGCTGTAGCCGAGTCGGCCGTGATTGGCGTGAAGCATGACCTCAAGGGACAAGGCTTGATGGCCTTCGTCATCTTGAAGTCAGCCGCAGCCGGCACCGACGAAGTCGCTCTC
>CAIYUD010000098.1 GCA_903929325.1 uncultured Opitutia bacterium
ACCTTCTTCGCCGTCGGTAGAAATATAGGTGAAGCGAATATAGGCAGCCTGACGCAATGTGCCAACTTCTGCCTTCCAGCGGCGACAGTCGAATCCGATGCGGCCTCCGTGGTTGCAGTTCGGACCATTATTTGCCGCTAAGGTAAAAATTTTCCCATCAAGGCTGAAGCGCGCATTACCAATTCGGTTAGCATAGCGTCCGCAGACTGAACCAAAGCAGCCACCGCGAGCTCGGTGCAATTGAGCAACATCACCGAAGCCAAGGATGACGTCAGCGAAATTCCCAGACATGTCGGGGGTGTTCCAGCTTACCCAGGTGGCGCCCCATTCGGTAAACGACGCTTGGTATTTGCCGACAGTTAAAACCCACCGATGAGCAGGAAGGCCGTCCGGAGCCTGTCCATAAGCTAGCCGCTCGACAGACGGCACTACCATCTTAGCGAATTTCGGGAGAGTGTTTCTCGCGAAGTCGCTCCAGCCAAGCATTCACTGCTTTGCTGCCCATTTCTTCGCGCAGTGTGGTTTCAATGACTGTGCGCACGTCTTCAATAGGAGCGGTGCCAGCTGGGCGAAAACCTTCTCGTAAGAAAAGAAAATGAGCCTTTTCTCCGCCAGCGTCTAATGTGACGAGTTCGGAAATGCCGCCATCGGGTAATTTGCGTATTTCTTGGACAGCGATTTCAGCTAAAGCGGTAACGTCGCGCCAGCCTGTGTCGCCGCCTGCCGAACGATTCTCGTCGTCGCTGGAAACTTTGGCCGCGGATGCGAAGCGTTCTCGCATATCGCCCGTTCCGCTGCGAATGGCGGCTTGCACGGCCTGCGCGCGCTTCAAGGTCTCCTCCGGTGATTCGGAGGCGCGGCGCAGGATGGCAATCTGACGAAAGCGTACCTGTTCAGGGCGCTTATAGTCAGTCTTGTGTGCATCGTAATAAGCCTGAATGCGTGCAGGGCTAACTTCAGCGATACCCTTGCGCACCTCACTGATCATGTACTCAAAAATAATCCGGTCCTCGATTTGCTTGCGATTTTCGGCGAGCGAGAGACCAGCTTCTCGAAGGGCTGCGTAATAGCGAAGACGGTCTCCTCCAAATTGGCGACGCACGGTGTCATCAATATCTGATTCAACCATTGCTGGCGGAATAGTCATTTTACTGTTTTCGCGAAATTCACGTAAGACAATTGCGCGGTCTGAGAGTGAACGCATGACCTCATCAGCCGCCTTGCGGATGGCTGCGCTTTTTTGATCTTCTGTGCCCTCAAGCGTGCGCGCAAATGGGGCAAGCTGTTTGCGAATATCGGAGACAGTAACGACTTCGTCTCCTGCGACGATGACGATACGATCGGTATTTTGTTGCGACCACGCTTCGTCCGCTACGTTGTTAGCAGGGGTTGCAAGTAAGAGTGTGGCGAGGAGGCTGGTAATCATGTCGTGCCCAAGGGCGGTAGTCGCGAGAGAAACCCTCGGACCTCTGTCAGTTTCCGCAGGGGGTCTTTGGCGGTCAAGCGGGGAAACCGTCCAAACTGCATTATAGGTTCTTCCACTCCATTGGCTTTTACGCGCACACAGCGCAGGATATTACCGTCGGTTTCTACACGAACAACTCGGTGCAACTCTGCCAAGCACCTTAATTCGGCTAATTTCAGCAAAGCATCCGCTTCCGGTGGTATGCGACCAAAGCGATCGCGCAAGTCTGCCCGCAGTTCTTTGACAGCCTGGCTGTCAGGGGTCAGGGCGATGCGACGGAAAGCTTCGATGCGTAAGCGTGTCTCTGGAATCCAAGTTACGGGAAGTGTTGCGGTTAAGATAGGTCCAGTGGGTGCGTCGATAGATTCGGTAGTTATGCCTAAGGGAGTGTCCGCGTGCTGAATACAATCGAGGTGAATTTCAGCGCGAATACCCGTGGCAGCTCCGCCTTTGAGTCGGCTGATGCTTTGACGTAAAAGTTGGCAGTAAAGTTCGAAGCCAACGCCGGCGATATGACCGCTTTGTTCTGAACCTAATAAGTTGCCTGCACCGCGTAATTCAAGATCGCGCATGGCAATGCGAAATCCTGCCCCAAGCTGATTGTGCTGTCGAACGGCTGAAAGTCGGTGACGCGCGCGTTCAGCCATTTGTCCATGACGGTGTAAAAAGAGATATGCGTACGCTTGGCGATTAAAGCGTCCCACGCGTCCTCGGATTTGGTAAAGCTGGGCTAAGCCGAGTCGGTCCGCGCCTTCGAGGATTAGGGTGTTGCAGTTGGGTATGTCTAGGCCGGTCTCAATGATGGTTGTGCAGACAAGTACATCATGATTTCCGGCAACAAAGTCCGACATGACAGCTTCGAGTTCTCCGCTACCCATTTGTCCGTGCCCAACTGAAATCCGCGCCTCGGGTACAACTTGCCGAATACGTGCAGCCGTTGCCTCAATGGTTTCGATTCGGTTATGGAGATAAAATACTTGTCCACCCCGGGCAAGTTCAGCGCGGATGGCATCGCGCACGAGATTTTCATCATACGAACGCACGGATGTTCGGATGGGTAGACGTTCGCGCGGAGGCGTTTCAATGACACTTAAGTCGCGGGCACCGACGAGTGCCAAATAAAGCGTACGCGGGATCGGCGTCGCACTCATTGCGATGACGTCCACTTCCATCCTTAAGCGCTTAAGTTGTTCTTTGTGACGAACACCAAAGCGGTGCTCTTCGTCGACAACGACCAAGCCTAATTTCGCGAAGGCGGTTCCTTCGCTGAGTAACGCATGGGTGCCGACAACGACGTCAACCGTGCCAGCCTTCGCTCGTTCGCGCGTCGCAGCGCGTTGTGTGGCCGTGCGATATGAGCTGAGTAGTTCAACCGATATTGGCCACCGTGCCATGCGCTCGCGGAAAGTTTCGTGTAGTTGTTGAGCGAGGACAGTGGTCGGGGCGAGCACAGCAACTTGTCGACCTCCCAGTAAGCATTTAAAAGCCGCACGGAGTGCGACTTCGGTTTTGCCAAATCCCACGTCGCCGCAAATAAGACGGTCCATGGGCGATGCTCGCTCGAGGTCATTTTTAGTTTCGGCAATTGCTCGAGTTTGATCGGGCGTTTCGCGATGTGGAAACGACCGTTCGAACTCTCCCATCCAAGGATTTTCTTCGTCTCGCGGGTGCGAGATGCCAGGTCGGGTCGTGCGGGTTGCTTGCACAGATAGTAATTCAGCTGCGAGATCCAGCGTGGCATGTTCTGCGGCCTTGCGCGTACGTTCCCATCCGCCGCCACCGAGCTTCGAAAGTCGGGGAGTGATTCGGCCCATGCCGACATAGCGTGATAGTAAATGCGACTCGCGGATTGCGAGATGAAGCATGGCTTTATCGGCGAACTCGAGGGATAGGTATTCTTGCGGTCGGCCTTCGACGTCAAACGTACGGATGCCACGAAAAAGACAAATGCCCTGAGTCGCGTGCACAAGTGCGTCGCCTTCGACCAGTTCTGAGAAATCTAAAAGATGTCCAACTTGTGAACGTTGAGCGGTGCGGCGGCGCGGAAGCGATGCAAGGGTGCGCCTTCGTCGTGCGAATAATTCGCGCTCCGTTAATAAAATCAGTCCCTTGGACAAGGGGCCTGGAAGTTGATTCGGCTCAACCAGTGAGCCGGCGGAAATACGCGCGACGTTAACCTCTGCTTTGAATCCACGAATTTCAGCAGCATCACTGCCAGCCCGTTCTTTGGCGCCTTCTGTGTCGACGGCAATAATCACTGGCCGACCGTCTCGAGCACGGCTGGCAGCGGCGCGTAATACCGCTGCACGCGTCAACGAAGTTTCCGCGGCCCCTGCGCCGACCATGAGATCTTCCGCAGATGTCACCGGGCAGGGTTCGCTTTTGAGTCCAGTCGGCGCGGTATCTGTCTCCTCTAAAGCTAAAAGACTTATACCGCTTTTAAGAGCTTCGGCGACTGCGGGATGCTCTGCGGTGCCACCCGTAGCGACAATTAGGGTATCGGCGGGTAGATGGTCAATCAGTCGGCCTGAGGAAATTTGATGACCGAGTCCCAAGATTACTAAAGAGACACTTTCTTTTTCGCTTCGTTGTGTCGCTGGATCAAACGTGCGGATGGATTCAACCGTATCGCCAAAACAATCGATGCGCGAAGGCTCGGTTGCGTTCAGCGGATAAACATCTAAGATACCACCGCGAATAGCATATTCACCGGGATGTTCGCAGAGTGCTTCCGACGTATAGCCGACGGCGGCTAACTTCGTGGCAATTCCCTGTAAATTTACTTTATCCCCAGTGGCGATACTGACTTCTCGCTGGGCCAACTCTTGAGCAGCGGGCGCAGACCGTAGCAAGGCACTCGGCGAACAGGCAAGTAATAGGGGTCGAGTGGTGTCATGTTTGCCGTGGCGAAGTTCGGCTAGCGCCCCGAGTAAATCACACTCGGCATCGAAGCTATCCGTAGCGACGTCCGCCTCACTGATGGCACGTGCTGTGGGTTTAGATTGAGTTAAGATTTGTAGGAGCAGGCCTGTTTCTTCGGCTAAGGTTTCGGCTGCGCCTAGGTTCGTTGCTAAGCAGACAATGACATGTCGGCCAGTTGCATGGGCACAGGCGACCACAGGTGCGGCATGAGGGGAGGCACCCGTTAAACAGAGACGAAGAGCTGGTGGACGTGCCACGTGAACCAAGAGGTGTTAAGGGGTTTTCCCTTTCACACAAACTCCCAATTGAATTATCAGCGACTCACTTGTCCCATTTTAGAGGGAAAAGGGCGTTCACTTGCGTTTGCTCTCGGAGAATTTTTTGAGCCGCCGCGATGTCATCTGTATGCTCGGCTGCAATGTCTTTAGTTTCGTTTGGATCGCTGCTGATGGCATACACTTCCCAAGGACCTGGTGTCTTTGTTTGAAGGTTGCGACGAACGACTTTAATATCGCCCATGCGTACGGCAACTTGACCGCCGTACTCTGGATAAACCCAAACCATCGGCAGGCGCGGTCCAGTCAGCGGTGCACCTTTGATAACTGACCAAAGATTTTGTCCGTCGAGACCTTTGGGGATAGTGACTCCGCTAGCTGCACAAAGGGTTGGATACCAGTCGGCAAAATAACTCGGCGTCTCGTTGATGGTTCCTGCTTTGACGCCTTGAGGCCAGCGCGCAATCAGAGGAACGCGTAAACCGCCTTCATAAACACTGCCTTTGAGGCCACGCAGGCCGGCTACAGAATTAAAGAAAGATGCATCGACGCCACCGATACCGAATGTGTTCGCTGGGTTTGTTGTGCCTGCAGGATCTTTTTTGGCGAAGGGGCCGTGAGTGGTGCCGTTATCTGAGGTGAAGATAATTAAAGTATCATCTAAAATACCTGCGCGTTCGAGGGCTGCGCGAACTTTGCCAACGTGCCGATCAAGTTCTGAAATCATTGCAGCGTAAGCGGCATGCGGGCGAGGGTGGGGCGTATACCCGTTTTCACCACGGTACGGAATAGGATCCCATTCTTTGGGATACGCTTCGACGGCTGCAATGGGCGGTTGCAGTGCGGTGTGTGGTTCGGTGAAAGGAAGGTAGAGGAAGAAAGGCTTACCTTTATTTCTCTCAATAAACTGAACGGCTTCTTCGACGATCACGGTTGAGGCGTGTACTTTGCCCGTCCATTTTTCCATGGTTACTTCGCCTTCAGGTTGAGTGGCGTGTCCAGGTATAGGATTTTCGTTGAGTGGAACTTGTGTCGCGTTGCGCCAAAGATGACTCGGGTAATAGGAGTGAGCTTCGGCTTGGCAGTTGTAACCAAAAAATAAATCGAAACCGTGCAGATTGGGGTCTCCGCTTGAGCCCACGGGACCAAGACCCCATTTGCCCATGGCGCCGGTGACAAAGCCTGCGTTGTGGAGGGTTTGCGCAAGCGTTACCGTTTCGCGAGCGATTGGGTGTTGCCCTTCTTTAAACTCAGGGAAGCTGACCTCGGCCTGACGGTTTCCGCGAATTTCAGCATGACCAAGGTGTTTTCCAGTGAGAAGTACGCAGCGCGCGGGCGCACAAACGGGAGCACCTGAATAATGTTGAGTGAAGCGTGTGCCCTCTGCCGCTAAGCGATCAATGTTCGGCGTTTTAATTTTTGTTTGTCCGTAACAACCCAATTCGCCGTAACCGAGGTCATCAGCGAGGATGAAGACAATATTCTTGGGGCGCGCTAACTCGGTCGATTCTACGGCACTGATATTCAGACAGCTAAATGCGAAAATTGTCAGAAGGATGCGCATGGTTATGAAGTGTAAATCAATGCTCCGGTGCCGGGAGAGGGACTCGAACCCACACGCTTTAAGGGCGGCTGATTTTGAGTCAGCTGCGGCTGCCATTTCGCCATCCCGGCCACGGAGCAACCGTATCTTTGGCTGAACCTTGCACAGGAAAGAAGCCTAAAGCGATTCAACGGCCTCTCTTATAGGCCTAAAACCTTAGTTATTTCCTATGGTATGGACGGTGTTGGCGGTCTCGGGTGACGCTGCAATTTCCCTTGCCAAAGGTCTAGTGGAGCCTCACGTTCGACCCTCCTTTCCCCCGGGAGAGGCACGGCCGGAGACCTCCGGGCCCGCGACTCACCGGGAACCTACATCCTTATAATTCTACACTCATGAAGCAGCTCCAGCTAACCGTCAAAACCCGCGAGGGCAATGGTCGTGGCCCTTCCCGTCGCCTCCGCGTCGCGGGTGCCATCCCAGCCGTTATTTATGGCAAATCCGGCAACCGCATGATCGCAGTTGATCAAGTCGCTTTCCGTTTGCTGATGCGCGCCAAGGGCCCAGCTGCCGCCTTGATTGAACTCTCCGTCGAAGGTGCCGGCAAGATGCTCACCCTTATTAAAGAGTTTCAACGCCATCCCATCACTCAGAAGTTCCTCCATATCGACCTTTTGGAAATCGATCCAAATGTGCCTATGACTGCTCCTGTGCCTGTGCGCACGATTGGTGAGCCTGTCGGTGTGAAGATTGATGGTGGTACGTTAGCACTCGTTTCCCAGACCGTCACGGTCCGCTGTCTCCCGAAGGATCTCCCTGAGTTCCTTGAAGTCGACGTCTCGCACCTTAAGGTTAACGAATCGATTCACGTCGGTGAAGTTAAGCCTCCTGCAGGCATTACCTTCCCTGGCGATTTGAAGCGCGTTATTGCCATTGTTTCCGAAATGGCTGCCGAAGAAGCTGCTTCTGCCCCTGCTACGGGTGCTCCTGTGGTCGCTGCGGATGGTACAACTGCGGCTCCTGCTGCAGATGGTGCAGCTGCCCCTGCGGCTGCTGCTGCAGCTGGCGGCGACGCTGCCAAAGCGCCTGCGGCTGCCCCTGCGGCCAAAAAGTAAGTTTCCCACTGGGCAATGCCCGGTTCCTTTCCCGTTCTTTGAAGTCCAATGCCTCCTGCGGTCATCGCCGCCCTCGGCAACCCCGGCGCAGAATACGCCGCCACCCGCCACAACGCGGGCTGGATGGTGCTCGATGCGCTCGCCGAAAAACTCGGTGCAGCGTGGCGAGCCGAATCGCGGTTCCCAGCCCTCGTGGCCAAGGCGAACTTCGCTTCGAGTTCCATTCATCTCATCAAGCCGTTAACGTTTATGAATGAATCTGGAAAGCCGATTGCAGATTTCCTTCGGTTTCACCGAATTGAATCTGCCGCCTGTGTTGTCTTGTATGACGACATCGCTTTCGAGCCAGGCGTCATGCGTCTAACCGTCAATGGTTCTGACGCGGGTCATAACGGTGTTGCCAGTTGTATCGCCCACCTCGGTGAAAACTTCATTCGCGCACGTATCGGGATCGGCCCCAAACGCCACCCCGCCCAAGACCTAGCCGACCATGTACTTGGTCGAATGCCGGAAGCAGACCGAGCCGCCCTTGAGCGCGCCACACCCGACTTCATTAACGGACTTCAAACAATTTTTTCGCACGGCCTACCCGCTGCCCAAAACATCACCAATACACGTAAACCATTATGACAAAGACCCAAACTCGCCGTTCGTACCGCGCCACCCTGGTGCTGGACCTTCGCGGCGCCACTGAATCCCCCGACGCGTTAATTGAGAAACTCAAGGACACCTTCAAGGCTGTCGACGCTGTCGTCTCCGAAGTCCGTAACCTCGGGCAGCGCGAGTTTGCGCGCGTGGTTGACCGTCGCCTTCCTTCAGGTCTCTACGTCCAGTTTGATTTCAAGGCACCTGTAACCGCTCCTGTCGCTTTCCGTGAGAAGCTTCGTTTGGACCGCACAGTGAATCGCATCCTGATTCAGTCCGTTTAATCTCTTTTCTACTCTACCCATGGCCGCTTCTTTTAATCGCGTTATTCTCGCTGGTAATATGACCCGCGATCCGGAGTCGCGTGCGCTTCCAAGCGGCCAGGCTCTCGCAAAGTTCTCCTTAGCCGTCAATCGCTCCTACACAACGAAGGAAGGCGAGAAGCGTGAAGAAGTTACTTACGTTGATGTAGAGTCCTACGGCAAGCAGGCCGAAATTATTTCCAAGTATTGCACCAAAGGTTCCGGTATCCTCGTCGACGGTCGCCTCCAGTTCGATCCATGGGACGACAAGAAGACGGGCGAAAAACGCTCACGCCTCGGCGTGGTGCTCGAAAACTTCACCTTCATTGGTGGTCGTGCCCCAGGCGCTGCGTCCGATGGCGACAGCCCTTCGCCTCGCTCCGGTGGTGCCCGCGGTGGTGCAGCTCCTGCCAGCGACTCCCCTGTCCCTGAAGACGACGTTCCATTCTGATTTTCTTTAACCAAAACATTTAACCCAAGTACACACCCATGGCTCTCACCGAAGTTCTTCTCATTAAACCTGTCGACGGTCTTGGCGCCGAAGGCGAACAAGTCCGCGTTCGCGCTGGCTACGCTCGCAACTACTTGCTTCCGCAAGGAATCGCCCTGCCCGTTAACCAAGCTAACCGTAAATACATCGAGTCCTTGCAAAAGGCTCGGGTTGTTCGCGAAGCTCGCGACCTAGAAGTCGCTACCGGCCTCGCAGCTAAACTCCAGTCCATCTCGCTCGTATTCGCCGTGAAAACGGGTGAAGGCGGCAAGATGTTTGGCGCAGTCAGTACTGCAGAAATCGCTGCGAAATTAGCAGAAGCTGGCATTCAGCTCGAGCGTAAGCGCATTCACCTCGGCCAAGGACCTATTAAGGCATTGGGCAAGCATGCTGCGAATGTTCGTCTGCACTCAACAATGACGATCGAGTTGCCCTTCGAAGTTATCTCCGAGAACCCGATTGCAGAAGAATCTGCACCCATCGAAGAAGCTGAGAGTGCTGAGCCTAAGAAGCCACGTCGCCCTAAGAAGGAAAAACCAGCCAAGAAGGCTGAGTAAGCTCCCCAAGGCCCCTCTAAAGAAGCCCACTTTGGTGGGCTTCTTTGTTTTTGGCCCCGACTGCCTTTGTCGATAAGTTATAGAATAAGTCGTGGATGGTTCGGGCTGTCTTGCTCACCGACTTAAGGTTCACATTGTAACCTCTTCTTTTCATGGCCGAACGCTCATTTCAAAAACGCCGTCTCCCCGATCCGAATGCACCGGCTGGCGATCGCGTACCCCCGCACAACCTAGATGCCGAAAGAGGTTTGTTGGCCAGTGTGCTGATTGATGGCGGCGACACCTTGCAAGCCTGCTTGCAGGACCGATTAATCGCTGGGCATTTCTTCAGTCCCGCGCACCAAGATATTTTCCAGGCGGCCATCGATCTTTCGCAGCAAAACGTCGGCATCGATGAAATTACGCTCACCGAGCAGTTGCGCCGCAAAGGTCAACTCGAAGGCGTGGGCGGAACGACGTACGTCAACGAACTTTCAAGCCTGGTTGCATCAACAGCTAATTCACGTCACTGGCTTACCATTGTTCGCGAAAAGTTTTTCCTCCGTCAGCTGATTGCAACATCTGTCTCTACTGTTGAAAAAGCTCACTCCCACGCGGAAGGCATCGACCGTCTCTTGGAAGATGTCGAACAGGCCTTTTTCCGTATTAGCGAGTCACGCATTGCCGATAGCGTCCAACCTGTCGACAAGCCGATTGGTGAGGCGATGGACTTGGTTGAACGCATTATTCATAATCGTTCCGCGGCAAGTGGCCTGCCTACAGGGTTCGATGGGCTTGATGGCCTGACGTTTGGTTTTCAACCCGGACAAATGGTCGTCGTGGCAGCACGTCCTGGCATGGGCAAAACTTCGATCGCACTTAACTTTATTGAAGCCGCCCTCTTCCCGAAGCGCGAGGGTGCTAAGCCTGCGCGTATCCTACTCTTTTCGTTAGAAATGCCTTCACGTGAGTTGGCCTTGCGATTGCTGTGTTCGCGTGCGCGGGTAAATCTTGGTAAGCTCCGAAGCGCACACCCGGATGCCCAGGCTCAGCGAGATTTGGTTGATGCAGCCCGTGAATATAAAGGCCTCCCATTATTCATCGATGATACAGGCGGTCAGACTATTTTAGAGATTCGCGCAAAGTGCCGCCGGGCACATGCCCGTAACAAACTCGACATGATTGTCATTGATTACATTCAATTGATTAACGGTCTAGACGCCGGACTGCCGCGTGAACAGCAAATCGCCGAAGTTTCTCGCAGTATTAAGGCGATGGCTAAAGAGTTTGAGGTGCCCGTGATCGCCTTGGCCCAGCTTAACCGTAAATCTGAAGACGAAGGTCGTCAGCCTCGCATGTCTGACTTGCGCGAGTCTGGCTCCATTGAGCAGGATGCCGACATCGTGCTGCTCATCGCTAAAGCTAGCGCATCTGACCGTAAAGCGCTCGAAAACGACGCAGAAGTAGCCGATGCTAACGGGATGCTCCTCCGTGAGCTCATTGTTGCTAAGAATCGCAATGGCCCTACGCATGATATCAAACTTTACTTCAATCCTGCGCTAACTCGCTTCGAGACCCCTGCTCGGGAACAACCTTATTCATGAACTCTCCTTCACGTCGCCTCGCTCGCCTTCTGCTGGCAGCTGCGCTCCTCCCAGCTTGTGCTTTGGCGGCAGAGCCAAATGTCCGCAAGGTCACCATTGAGGTATCAGGGACAGGCGCAGTCTCTTCGGCTTTTGTACTCGGCCATGTTTCGCTTCATGAAGGCGTACCTTTTTCTCGAGAGTCTGCGGCGGACACGGTCCGTGCGCTTTATGCGACGGGTCGATTTGCACAGGCAGAAGTTATTCCAACACTAGATCCAGCAAGTGGTCTGATTGACGTTCGTGTTATTGTTGAGCCACGTCCGCTTATTTCTGCCGTTCGCTTCGAAGGCCTCAATGGATTAGAAGACGAATCTGATTTAATTGAAGACTTAGGTATTCATGTCGGAGACGCTTTAGATCCTTCAGTACTTACCCGTGGTCGCAACAAGGCCATCGATCGGCTGCGTAAGAACCGTCCGTTTTCAACCATTGATTTGCGTCGCGAGCAGAGTTCTGACGGTCGTGTCGCCATCATCGCAGTGGCATCCCTGACGCCGTCATTGCGGGTGGGTAAGGTCGAAGTTGAGGGCGCTAAGCAAATTGATGAAGACGAATTACTTGCTAGTGCTGAGCTCAAGGTCAGCAGCTGGCGCTGGTGGAAGCTTTCCGGATTAACGGGTGGCGGTCGCCTAAGTGCCGATGATTACCGTCAAGACTGTGAACGCATTTTGGCTTACTACCGCGCACAAGGATTTTTGGATGTCGAAGTTGGTTCGACGGACGCTGCAACGCAGTGCACCGTGCGCGATGTTTCTGGCGATAGTGGCTGGGTGGATGTTGTCTACCGTATTAAAGAAGGCCAACGCTACGTGGTCGGTGATGTGAAAGTAAGTGGTAATGAGCTCGGTAAGAGCGAGGGTTCACCTTTTAGCACAGAGAAGTTACTCAAGCTCATCGGTAACCAGGCCGAGGACGCTGGTCTCATTGGTTCGGGAACCGACCAGCTTGCCCCTGGTTCCTGGTACAGCTCGGCTGCGGTCGAAGTCGCCGTGGATAAGGTTCGTGCCGCTTATGGCAGTCGCGGCTACCTCGACGTACAGATCGGCGTTGTGCGCACCCCTAATCTTTCGACGGGTGCAATCGACGTGCGTTTTGAAATTCACGAAAGGACTCCAAGTACCGTTCGCCAAGTTTTGATTGAAGGAAATACCA
>CAIYUD010000099.1 GCA_903929325.1 uncultured Opitutia bacterium
ACAGTGCCCAGATGCGCGTCTGGTACTCATGGGTGACCATGAGCAACTCCCTTCGGTCGACACCGGCTCTGTCTATTACGACTTATGCAGCGCGGCTTGTCTCGATTCCTGCAAGAGTCGGCTGGGAGATAACTATCGTCTACAAGCCCAGCCCCTCGAGTGGGCAAAGTATGTTCACCACGACGCCGGCGCCAAGGACCTCAGCGATCAGCTCAAGTCACCAGACGCCAAGGCAATTATCGAGATGGCAGAGCCAATCTTCAAAAATTGCATCAAGCTAGCACTGCAAGGTGATGACGCCAAAGCCCTCGAACAGATTGACCAGCTTCGCATCCTTTGCTCCCACAAGAGCGGAAAAATAGGGGTCAGGACGCTTAACCGCGAGATCAGAAAAGCACTCAGCCTTACTACCGAGGATGCACCTGGTTCGCTCATAATCGTCACTCAGAATGACCACCTTGTGACGGGCCTTTCGAATGGAGACGTCGGAATTGTGCTCAAAAATAAGCGAGTATGCTTCCCGCGCACTAAAGAATCTGACGCCAAAGATGCAAGCAGGCACATGGTCGTGGGCTTTAATCAGCTGCCCCCACACGAACCTGCCTTCGCTACGACGATTCATAAGTCCCAAGGCTCCGAATACAAACACGTGATCGTAGCAATCAGTTCTAACGATGACAACGAAGGCCTCGAAGAAGAGGCAGGCTTTATCAACCGGAAGCTAGTCTTCACTGGAATCACCCGAGCCATCGACCGACTAGATGTATTCGCCAAGAAGAAGGACTTCGAGAAAGCCATCGAGGATATATTCGCCCGGGCGTCTGGGTTACAGGAGAGACTCGACGAAATGTCGAAACCTCCGTCAGCAGGCAAATAGCTCGACGCCTTTCGTCAGTCGACGCGGAGTTTTGGGAAGTGCTTGCGGACGTGGTTGATGACCTGTTCGAGCTGGCCGTTGAGCTCGAAGGCTTCGGCGACGAACCCGTGGTGGGTGCAGGCCATGGACACCGTAGGCTTGGCCCCGCCGGTGATGACGACGAGGTGGTGCGGCGCAAGGCGTACGACGACGACCTCGACCCCACCCTTCCCCTTCACGACGTCGACGGAGAGGATACCGGGCGCGGCGGAGCCGCGCAGTTGATCAGTTGATTCGTTGGCCAGTTGGCCAGAACGGCGGGATTTCGGTGACACGGGGACACGGGAGCGGCGAGGGTTGCGGGAGGTGCGGGTGGGCTTAGTGGGCTTTTTCATGGTGGTGGTATGGATTGGGAAGAGGGTCAGATCTCAGTGATAGGTGCGGCCGTGCTTGCCGCAGCGAACGATGATGATGCGTTCGCAATCCGTGCAGTATTCGAAGTGGACCGACATGCAGCCGGCTTCGTTATGGCGCGCACCGATGGTCACATGCATGCGACCTAGGATCTCTTTGCCGTTATGCACGGCGACGTAGTCGTCGCGGTACTTGTTAGCTTGAGTACTTGAGATGTGGGCGCGGAATCCACGCAGGTTGACATACTTGGTGAAGAAGGTGGCGCGCGTCACCCCCTCGTGTCCGCCCTCACGCATGCGTTGAGCTGAAAAGTAAAGTCGCTCCAAGATATCACGCAAAGCCTCGCCATCCCAGTAGACGCAATCCTTGGCCTGCTGGATCGCCTTGCTTGCGAAGACGACATGTCGGGACTTCTGCGGGTCGTCGTTAAATTCACTGACGACCTTCCAGACCGATACCGTGGGCTTCTTGGCCTGAGGCTTTTCGGCGGAGACATCCTTCGTGCAGTCTGCTCGGCGGAAGTTAAGGATAGGATGCAGAATCGCCATGACCTTGCGCCAGGCCCACAGCGCACATGACTTGAAGCTGGTAGCTAAGAGTGTCCAGCCGGCGACGACGCGCAGCTTGACGCGGATCAGGACCCCAGGCGCCTCGATGCGCGCCTCATCGGGCGTGGGGTGGCTAATCGAGACGCCAGGGATGGCATCGGACAGGCGCTGGAGAGCAGCGCAAACGGCTGCCGGTGTCGCGGGGGTCTGGTATTCGTGGGTGAAGTTCTTACGGATGGGTGCGTGGTGCATTGGACCGGAAAACTACCTGATTCGGCCCCCACAAACGACAGGTTTCAGGTTCCTTAACTACTGTAATACAATGACTTAGGTAATACTAGCAATACTCGGATTACTCGGTTTCAACTAATGCTAGAGTTACATCATTACAATAACCTGAAGACCTCAAAAACTGCCCTTTTCCTTCGATTTTCCCTTAAGCGGCTCAACCAGGCCGATGTCGGCTCCCAGCTTCTTCGCATACTCGCGCCGCTGCGCTAGGGTGAAGCCATCCCCGAAGACGTGAGCTTCACCATGACCAATTTCACAAAACTCCTCCACCTTACCTGCATCGTATCGACGTATTAATCCGAAGGGCTTCTTAAATTCCCGCAAAAGCGGCACCCAAACGTCAGTCATTGGCACCTTCGTCCGATTAACATCCTCGCGAATCGCCGACAGCCCAAGCGTATCAAGCCAGCGCCTTTTATCCGTCCTACGAGCATACTCATGGAACATGATCACATCTACCTCAACGATGAGGCGCCACTTCGAACTACCGGCCAACGATTCCTTAATCTGATCGGGCAGAAAAAGCACCCCTGTCGGGCCAGACCAAGTAGCACCCCAGAACGGAACAGCCCAGCAGTCTTTCGCGAGCTTAACGATATCATCTCCTGGCGGCTGATATTCAGGACCAAACAGATTTAGTCTCCGACGCTTCATGGCGATATAATGTCCGTGGCGCTTCAATGGGCAAGCCATCGCGAAATGGGGTCAGACACTCACACCAGGTGGAAGCGGTTAGCGGTTGGGAATACAGAGAGCTAGCTAGGGCATGACGTAGTCCTGCCCCTACCCTGCGGCCACCATGCGGCGGCCATGTTTCGCAGCATGCCAGCGTGCCAGCAGATCCCCGCACGACCTAAGGTCGTGGCAGTGTCTGTTGATTTCTATTACGATTTTGCTCGACAGAATGAGAAGCTTCTGATGTACTTCTTCCCATCTGAGATAACCAATGCCGAGCACATGCCGTCGGGGCACCTAATCGAACCGACGGCCGCTTAAGCGACTCAGACAACGCTGCCTAGCAGCGTGGTAATCCGTTGAATGGTTGATTGGTTGAATAGCCAAACCAGCCCCAACCGGAACTCACCAAGGGGCACTCGTGCCCGGATTTTCGGACCAAACCTCAAAAACGACCTAAAAAGACGAACGAAGAACCAGGAACAGCCAGAGCAACTAGGGCAGCACGCGGTGCTGCCCCTACCCTGC
>CAIYUD010000100.1 GCA_903929325.1 uncultured Opitutia bacterium
ATGGCTTCGCCTGCGCTGACGCGCCCTGCAGCTAACTCACCGGCAATCTGGCGCACGGCACTGCCTGCAACCATGACGAATACGCAACCCCCTGTGGCTGTAAAAGCTGAAGTGGCGGTTTCTCGTAGTACGAATCGATCAAGAATGCGCACGCTGTATCCAACCCATCTATCGTAAGCCGAGCGAGCGGAAACTCTTAGGGCTGTGAGGGGGTGTCTAAGGAGCGCGGAGGGGTGATTCCCCATGCCGACTCGACGGCTTCTTCGCGAACCCAGCCGACTTGTCCGCCTGAAAGCTCGACTCGAATATGCCCATTCAGGCGTCGCTGAGTGCGTACGACGTCGCCCTCTCCGAGCGGCGCGAGGTATTCACCGAGTGCGGTTGGTGTGAGCTTAAGGTTTTCTTCGGTTAAGCGAACAATTGCTCGGTCTCGACCTGTCCATGTGCCCCAAGCGCCAGGTATACTAAGAACCAGTAAGGTGAATGCGGATAAAAGTAATTTATGGTGAGTGTCCGTCAGTTTTTTTCCACGAAGGCGTGGCCAGGCCCACGTGATTACTAAAATCCAGAATGACAGCATGGTGAGCATCGTCCAGGTATCTGGGTTTAGTGCAGAAGCGTACTGCTCTTGCCAAGTTGGTCGGGGTCTTTCAATGCCGCCGAGTGCTGTCGCATGGATGATGCCTGCCCGCGCAACTGGATCGGACGCGTCTAGTGATAGCGCGCGTTCCCAGCATACCATGGCCCGGCCGCGCCTACCTAATCGCCACTCGGCATTACCCATCGCAGATAAACGTGCAGCCGAGACGCCCTCTTCGGCGACAAGTGCTGACCAATTCTCGAGGGCAGTTGCCGAATCACCCGCAAGGTAAGCTTTGCGGGCAACGGTATCTCGATCTTGCGTAGGTGCGCCCGAAGCAATCCCCGCTAGAAGTATGAGTATTAAGCGCATAGCCGATCCTCCATTTGTTTTAAGCACCGCTCGATATCACCGTGTAAATTCAAGGTTTCCGCAGTCATTGTGCCGCCAAAGCGCGTACCGTCCGCTCGACGGAATAGCGCGCGCACGCTTGCAGGCGTCATCAATTCGGGCATGGCGCGGAGAATATCTTCGGCGGTGAGTGCGACGTCTGTCGCCTCGACGAGGGCTGCAGCTCCTGCACGCAGGGCCATGACGCCTGCCTGGGCGTGAGCATCATTGTCGCCAGCACGTTCGGCTTTCCGCAAGAGACGTCGAGCTTTACGCAAAGCAACAAGAGCCATGCGACGGCGTAAGATTTCCGGATGGCGGTTTAGCCAGTCGCGTCGGGCAGACCAAATCAGCGCACCTGCGAGTATACCCAAGAGTCCAAGTTGCGACCAAAGCAGTGTATAAGGTTGAGCGAGTAAATTTGGCCGCGTCCGCGTATTGCCTTCAGTGGTGGTAGGGTTGAGTAGCTCGGTCGCGCGTTGGGCCGCTTTCTCGGTAGCTCCGATTGCCGCAGCAGGATCGACCGCTACGAGTTCTACTTTTTCGGGTGCCTGCCCGGTTACAGTGACGTCTTGTGGCGCAAACTCGATACGTTCGTAAGCCTTTGTCTCAGGATTGAAGAAGCTTAAGCGAACCGCAGGTGTTTTGAGATTCCCAGGCATTCTTGGTGTCAGGGTGTAGCTGAATGTGCGTTGGCTATCTTTACGGATTGTTCGCGGTTTATCGTTGGCTGGCATTACATCCCAGAGATCTCCGTGGGGAACTTCAGGTGCAAGTACGCGATCTAGGTTCGCGCTCCCTGTGACAGTCACCGAGAGGGTGATGGGTTCACCGATGCCAGGTTTGGCATTGGATAGACTGACAGGTCCTGCGACCAAAGAACCCACTGCGCCATTCCAGTCGGCGGGCCGGCCCTTTTCGGGGACATGGGCGACCTTAATTTTTCGAGCGAAGCTAAAAGGCCTATCCCTGTTTAATTGACCTGCACCTTGGTTGGTTTCGACAAGCATCATGCCAGTGAGGCGAACGTCGACTTCTCCCGCTTGTGTCGGCGTGAGTTCAATGGCGGCAAGTTTAGTGTTTTCTGGACTCAGGCCAGCTACCGATTCGATGGCATCTTCTTGGTCTCGATTAATCACGGTACTCCGTGACTTGATAGATTCCGATCGCGATTCGATGCCGTAAAACCCTGTAATGCGCTCGGCAGTGCCGTGGTTAAAATGAATGAGTGCTCGGATGGTTTCACCCACGTAGAAAGTGCGATCGGGCATGTCTAAGACAGCCTTGGCAAAGCCTTGCGTGGTGCCTGCTTTATTTGCCTTAACAAAAAAATGCGTCTCAGGGATCTCGACTTTTCGAACGGCGAAAGTTGCGGTAAATCCTGGAATACGATGTTCGCCAGGTGTTTCTGGGGCGACACCACTAACAAGTAGCGTGCAGGTATTCCCAGCGGAGAAGCGTTGGCCGCTAAAACGTAGCGGGATGAATTCTAGAACAGGAAGTTCTGAGGCAATACGCAGGACCGGCCCTGCAAAGTCATCGGCGGAGGTCACGGTGATTTCCATCCGGAAAGGCTCACCGGGCCCTAGGGTGTCTGGTATAATTTTAGTCGTGACGGTGTCGGCCGCTTGGCTGAACAAGGGTGCGAGTAACCAAAGCCATGTGTAGATCTTGCGCATCTCAGTAGTCTTTACCCTTCCGCTCGCCTGGTTTTCCGGAGCCACCTTGCCCGCCCTTGTCGCCAGTGGTCGACATCTTCCGGCCGAGTTCATCGCGCAATGACTCAAGCGTACTCCGCGCCTCTTGATCTGTCATCTTACCCTCATCGCCCTCCTCCGACTTTTGATTACCGCTTCCTGGCTTGGGCTTCTTGCCTTGGCCGAAATCGTCTTCTTCGTCACCATCGCCTTCGCCTTCGGGAAGTTTTTCAGGCGGAATGCGCTTAATAAGTTCAGTGATAGCCTTGCGAAGCTCGTCGAGTTTTTTGCGCTGGTCACTCTGGGCTTCTTGTAAGGCTTCTGTCTCACGTCGAAGTTGGCGAAGGAGTTCTTCAATACGGTCTGCATTCGTTTTGGCATCCGCGTCTGCCGCATTTAATTCAACGGCACCACGAAAATCTCCAAGGGAGCGCGTCCAGGCGCTGTTCACAGAGCCGCGCTGGTTAAGTTGTTTATCTGCGTCCGGGATCGAAGTCTTCTTGATGGTCTTGTAAGTATTGATACCTGAAGAAAGTGCAGAGATGGCGGGAACGTAGTCAGGCTCACGTTTTTCCGCTTTCGCCTTATCAAGGTACTTAATCATATCTTCGATATCTGAGATGTCTGCGTCTGCAGCCTCAACATACGAGCGAGCGATGGATACATCGGTGACTTCGCCTTTGGTTTTTCCTCCTAATATTGCCCGGCCTTTACCAAAGCGAACGTGGCCAAGATTATGTAATGTATCAGGGCGTAGTTTGTCTTGGTCGCGAGCGAGTGACGCGCGCAGGGCGTCTTCGGAGCCCGAAAGCTCATTATCCGCGAGCCGTTGTGTGCCTAGGTTATGCAATTCGCGTGCATCGAGTTCCGAGAACTCAACCTGGACGCCATTATCGGCCGCAGAGGTTACAATGAACCCGAGAAGGAGAATAATGATAGATTTCATTGGGTTCGGCGGGTGGAGATGAGGGTCTCGATGACGAGAAGAAGAAGAGCGGCGATGACGAATACATCTTCGCGAGGAATCCCGCGACGTGTTGAATTTGCTGAGTCTGTTCCTGCTTGAATGGCAAGCCGCAGGGCTTCCATGCCTTCGCCAGCTTGGCCGAGGCGAACATAGCGGCCTCCTGATGCAGAAGCCACCTTTGTTAAGGTCGCTTCGTCAAGTCGGCTCGTGACAGCATTGCCTTCGGCATCTCTTAGTGCGTCGGGAAGCCCCGTTGGCCCGACCACAGTAATTTGTCCACCGGTGGGAGTGCCCACTCCGACGGTGTGAACCACTAGTCCTTTTCGTTTAAGTTTACCCGCAGCCTCGATGCCGCCTGCTTCAAGGTCTTCGCCGTCTGTTAAAAGAATAACGAGTTTCCGGTTTCGATTAGCGGCAAAAGCCCCTTCCGCTTCTTCGAGTGCGCGGGCAATATCTGTACCTGAGACAGGAATCGATCGCGTGTCTGTTTCAGTTAGCGTCCGGAAGAAAGAGTCATAGTCGCGGGTAAGCGGACACTGCAAGAAGGCCTGCCCTGAGAATGCAACTAGCCCCACGCTGCCCGTACCTTTTCTGCGAACAAAAGAGCTGATCGAACTCTTGGCCCGCTCGAGCCGTGAAGGTCGCATGTCTTTAACCAACATCGAGCGTGACGTATCGAGAACAAAGACAACGTCTTCTGCTTGTGATGTTGCTAGGCTAACTTCCACCCCCCAGCGAGGCCCTGCCAAGGCGACGCCAATAAGCAAGGCAGCCAGGCAGAACATAACTTCTTTCGTCACGCGGCGGCCGGTGGAATCACTGCGCCCGGCTCTTGCCAGCATGCGTTCAGAGATAAACCGGCTTAAGGCACCGAGTCGGCGATGTGCGCCAAGCCTGAGTAGCCCAAAGGTAATGGCGATGACAGGTGCGATGAGCCAAAGCACCCAAGGACGAAGTAGATGTGGGTCTGTAAAGTCCATGATCAGGGTGAGCGCGGGCGAAGTAGCGCCCAGATTATTTCGGCGAGGAGAAAGAGCGCCCCTGCCGCAATCCATATGACTCGGTGATCTTCGTAGCTAACAGACTCGCGGATACGCACCTCGGTGCGTTCTAAGCGGTCGATTTCTGAGTAAACTCGGCGAAGTTGTTCGCGGTCGAGTGCTCGGAAGAATTTTCCGCCACCGACTTTCGCCATTATCTTTAGCATGTCGTAATTGGCGGGATTAATTGTCTGCATGGGGATGGGACGTCCGAGTGGGTCATGCAAAATCTCACCCGTCTCCATATTAAACTGTGGCAACATTGTTGGCTCATCTTTGCCGAGGCCAATGGTGTGAACGCGTATGCCCAAGGCCGCGGCTAATTCTGCGGATGGAATCGGTAAAACCGCTTTGCTTTGGTTGTCGTCGCCATCGGTGAGCAGGATAATGACTTTGGAGGCATTCTTTGGGAGCGACTTCATTCGATCGACGGCCAGCGCCATGGCGTCACCAATAGCGGTGCCTGTTTCTCGAATGGTGCCAATGTGCATGCGGCTCACCCCTTTCTCGATCCAGTCTTTGTTAATCGTCAGCGGACTCAGCAAGTAGGGCTTTCCGGAGAAAACGACAGCACCGATGCGGTCGTCAGGACGATTCTTGACGAAGTCATTGATAACAAGTTTGGAAGCCATCCAGCGGGTGACTTCTTCATTTGGCCGCCCCATGTCTAAGGCGTTCATTGACCAGGAAAGATCGATAACGAGGAAGACATCAATGCCTTCGGAGTCTCGATCGATTTCTTTGTTTGCCGTACGCGGCCCGGCGATAGCCACGATGAAGCATGCGGCTGCCAGTAATCGAATAAATGGTCGCAATCTTCCGACCGCTTCGCGCACAGGTTTTCCAATGCCATCGAGCAGACTTGAATTTGGAAACAAGAGTGCGCCCGCCCGACCTGTCCGTCCGCGGAGCCAAGCCCACAGCGGGAGAAGCGCCAGCAACAAGAGCGCGGCCGGTCTTTCAAATTCAAAGCCGAGAGACACGGTGTTCATGGCTTGACCTCTCTCCAGAGTGCTTGGCGTGCTAACTCAAGTCTCGCAAAAGCTTCTTCTGCTAATCGAGCGACTTCTTCGTGGTCGCTTAATTCGCCAGCAAATTTCACGCGGTCGGCTGCGCGCAATACTCGCAAAATTGGATCTGCGCTCGTTGCTAAGACCGGCGAGTGGATGAGGGCTGCCGCAAGCTCTTGAGTGGTTAAGCCAGAGGGCGCATCCGTAGAGATGGCGGCGAGGTAATTGCGTAAGGCACTCGCGGATAACTGACTAACATGCGCATGTCCCGCTGCCCTTGCCGCTAACATTTGTTCGCGGAATGCCAGTGCGGGGTTGGCGCGCTTGGTACGCTTGCGGCGCAGAAAATAGATAACCGTTCCTAAGAGCAGTGCGCCAACAGCTACATAAAGAGAGAGCTCTACCGCATGCGATTCCAGCCAGCTGGGCGGCACCTCGGGCTTAGGGCCGAGCAAGGTAAACTCTTCTGTCGCTGGGCTACTCATCGGCGTTTGCGACGGCGTTCGAAGAACCGTGAAAGTGCAGGCGCAATCGCTGTTGACTGTTCTAGGCGCGTGGCATCAACGCCTGCTCGCGTGAGAGCCGCTTCCGTTTCCATGAGGCGCGCTTGTGATAATTGAGCGAATTTTTCCCGCACGCTTGACGACGAAGTATTCACTTCGGTGATGATGCCGGTTTCTGCGTCTTCGAGTGCGAGTATGCCCGCATCTGGCAGCGTGCGGGTGCGTGCGTCGACGAGGTGCATGCAGGCAACGTCGTGACGTGCATTCAGTTCACTCAGGGCCGTGATCATGGCTTCAGGGCCTTCGCTGCCTGCTAAAAAGTCGGATATAACAAAAACGGCGGAGCGTCGTTTGACGGCGCGGGCAAGTCGGCGGAGCGGTTTTACAAAAGCGGTCTTTCGGGATTTTGCTGGGTAAAGTAGGATGTCGCGGACAATGCGCAGCACGTGACGCCGCCCTTTGCGAGCGGGCACCCAGCATTCAGCTCCGTCGCTAAAGAGCAGCAGGCCGACTTTATCACCTACCTTAAGGGCAGAAACAGCAAGGGTTGCAGCGACTTCCGCTGCACGCTCACGGGTAGATTGCTCGCCGGAACCAAAGTCAGCAGACCCTGAAATATCAACCGCAAGGATCATGGTTAACTCCCGCTCCTCGCGATGAAGTCGGATGAACGCACGGCCAGTGCGTGCCGTTACATTCCAGTCGATCGAACGCACATCATCACCGGGAACGTATTCACGAAGTTCTTCAAAATCTGTACCGCGACCTTTGAAGCTGGAGAGATACGCGCCAACCATGGCGTCATTAACGAGCCGTGCCGCCACCAGCTCCACGCGCCGTGCGCGGCGGAGTGCGTCTTGCGGACTGGTCGTTAGGGTGGACTCCACGCGAATGCGTTAGCCAGAGATCAAGGGACGCGTACCGTATCGAGCACGCGGCGAACAATGGTGTCAGCGTCGACACCCTCCGCATCGGCTTCGTAAGTCAGGATAAGCCGGTGACGAAGCACGTCAGGGGCAAGATCTTTCACGTCTTGCGGGATGACATGGTCACGGCCTTGTAAGAATGCCCAAGCCTTGGCTGCGAGGGTCAGATTGATGGTGGCACGGGGCGAAGCACCGAATTGAACCAAGCCGCGCAAGTCCGGTCCGCCGGGTTCTTGTCCGCGTGTAGCGAGCACCAGGGATACAATGTAGTCGCGAATAGAGTCCGTCACGCGCACGGCATCGACTTGTCGGCGCGCTTCCAAGATATCTTCTAAACCGATGACAGGTTCGACATCCAGCTTTGGAGCAGTCGTTGCCATTGCATCCAAAATCTTCCGCTCTTCTTCGCGCGAAGGGTAACCAATGTTGAGTTTCAACATGAACCGGTCGACTTGAGCTTCCGGGAGAGGGTAGGTGCCTTCTTGGTCGATAGGGTTTTGCGTTGCGAGAACCAGGAAGGGTGAAGGCAGACGATGTGTCTCTCCGCCGAGTGTCACTTGGCGCTCTTGCATAGCTTCGAGGAGGGCCGACTGAACTTTTGCAGGCGCACGATTAATTTCATCTGCGAGCACGAAGTGGGCAAAGATCGGACCTTTCTTGGCGTGATACTCTCCATCCTTCGGATTATAGATAAGTGTGCCGACGATATCCGCAGGCAAGAGATCGGGAGTGAATTGTACGCGTGAGAAGTCAGCACGGATGGCTTGAGCTAACGTACGGACAGAAAGCGTTTTGGCTAAGCCAGGTACGCCTTCAAGCAGCACGTGCCCGTTAGCAAGTAGGCCGACCAGCAAACGGTCGACGAGGTATTGTTGGCCAACGATAACGCGTGCGACTTGCTCGCGAAGACGTGGCACCCAGGTGGAGGCGGAATGACTCATGATAGGTAAAGTATTTAGGTGAAGCGGGGGTAATGGAGAGCGCTTCTAAGCAAGAAATCTGTCTGCCGAGCCCTTAACAGGCTTTTCGGGAGTTCTGTAGTGATGCCTTGATGAATGCTGCAAACAGAGGGTGGGGCTTATAAGGTGCCGACTTAAACTCAGGGTGGTACTGGACCCCGACCATCCAGGGATGGTCTGCCACTTCCACAATCTCGACAAGTCCCGTTAAAGGGTTGATGCCGCCAACTCGTAAGCCACTTTGCTCCAACCGCTTACGATATTCAGGGTTGTATTCGTAACGGTGCCGATGCCGCTCGCTAATCTTCGAGACGCCGTAGGCGGCAGCCGCGTGCGAGCCTGGGGTTAATTCGCAGTCGTAGGCGCCGAGGCGCATGGTGCCACCCTTGGTCGCAACAGCCTTTTGGGCATCCATGAGGTGGATGACAGGGTCGACGGTTGCTTGATCGAATTCAGTCGAGTGTGCGGTTTTTAGGCCGAGTACATTGCGTGCGTACTCGATCACGATGATCTGCATGCCTAAGCAAAGTCCATAGCACGGAATTTTGCGTTCGCGGGCAAATTTCGCCGCCAGAATTTTTCCTTCAATACCGCGGTTGCCGAAGCCACCGGGAATGAGGATGCCATCGAGACCTTCAAGAGAGGTGACGCCCGATGTCTCTAAATCTTCTGCATCAATGCGAATAACTTCAACCTCTGCTTCGTTTGCGATGCCACCGTGGACGATCGATTCGTAAACGGATTTATAAGCATCTTGGAGTTCAATGTATTTCCCAACAACGCCCACACGAACTTTAGCTTTTGGCTCAAGCAGGCGTCGAACCGTTTCGCGCCAAGGAGCAAGCTCGAGGGGTCCGCATTGTAATCCGAGGCGACGTACCAAAAAGTCGTCAATGCGTTGTTCGGCGAGCATCAAGGGTAGCTCGTAAATGGAATGAGCGACATCGCGACATTCGATGACCGCTTCGGCGGCGACGTTGCAGTAAAGGGAAAGCTTCTGGCGATTTTCTTCGCCGATAGGTCGATCGGTGCGGCAGACGAGAATGTCAGGCTGGATGCCGATTTCACGGAGTTTAGCGACCGACTGCTGGGATGGCTTTGTCTTTAATTCGCCGGCAGCTTTGATGTATGGGACGAGCGTACAGTGCAGGAAGCATACATTTTCCCGGCCTGCGTCGTGCTGGAATTGTCGAAGGGCTTCGAGGAAGGGTAAGCCCTCAATGTCTCCAGTCGTTCCGCCAATCTCAGTGATGAGAACGTCGACGCCTTCGCCGCCTTCGCGGATGCGACGTTTAATTTCGTCTGTGATATGTGGGATGACCTGAACAGTTTTACCTAAGTAATCTCCACGACGTTCTTTCTGAATAACGGTTTCGTAAATTTGTCCGGACGTTAAACTATTTAAGCGAGAGAGACGGCCTGAAGTGAATCGCTCATAGTGTCCTAAATCCAGATCAGTCTCCGCTCCATCATCGAGCACGTAAACTTCGCCGTGCTGGTAAGGACTCATCGTGCCAGGATCCACATTCAAGTATGGATCGAATTTTTGAATACGCACTTTGAGTCCGCGGCATTCGAGGAGCGCGCCAATAGCACCTGCTGTGAGCCCTTTTCCTAATGAGGAGATGACACCGCCGGTGACAAAGATGTACTTCATGGTAGGTTGGGTGAGTGGCTCAAAAAAAGAAAAGACCGGCGGGTCCGCATGGCGGGTCGCCGGTCTGGACTTTCGCATTGCAAGGAGCCGGAGCCACTTGGCAAGGGTTTGATTTTGGGGTCGGCATTTTAGTCCTGCATCACGCCCTCTTTCTGGACGTAGCCGTATTGCTAATACCTCCTATTTAGAGCCAAAACGGGGGTGGGAAAGCCCAGGGTAATCTCCTTGAATGCCCATAGCCCAAAGGTCCATGTCTACCCCCTCCTGTAATTGTGCCCTTTCCTCGATCGGAAAGAAGGCCGTGATGGCCCTCAGCGGGCTTGTTTTGGTCGGCTTCATTTTAGGTCATCTATCCGGAAACCTCTTATTTTTTAAAGGTCCAGAAGCCATCAATGCTTATGCGCAATGGCTCCATGAACATGCTGCGCTGATTTGGGCGGCTCGGGTCACGCTCATCGTGAGCGTCGTCGCCCACATCGTCGCTGGAATTTCTTTAACACTCGAGAATCGTGCAGCTCGGGCGGGTGGTCCTGCTGTCGAGCAAACGCGTCGTGCGTCCTGGGGTTCCTTAACGATGCCCTACACCGGACTTGTGGTGCTTGGGTTTATTGTCTTCCACCTTCTGCATTACACTTTCCAGTCAGTTGCCTTGGGCGGGCAGACGTTCCCATTAGCCAGCAACCCTGCTTTCACGGATGTTTACGCAATGTTGGTCGCTGGCTTTAGCCATTCAGGAGTTTCTGCATTCTACATTGTTTCACTCGCTCTTCTTAGCCTCCACCTGAGTCACGGGGTTAGCAGCATGTTCCAGACGCTCGGTCTGCGTAATGAGCGTTGGCGCGGACGATTAGATGTCCTCGCTGTAGCTTTTGGTTGGATCGTCTTCCTTGGCTTCTCTGCCATCCCAGCCTCAATCCTCGCAGGTTGCATAAAGTAATCCCATGAATCTTGATTCCAAAATTCCTGCCGGCCCGCTTTCAGCGAAGTGGGATAGTCATAAAGCAAAACTGCGTTTAGTGAACCCAGCGAATCGTCGCAAATACCACATCATCGTGGTTGGTTCTGGTCTTGCCGGTGCCGCAGCCGCTTCCTCGCTTGGCGAACAGGGCTACGATGTTTCGTGTTTCTGCTACCAGGATAGTCCGCGCCGCGCTCACTCCATTGCCGCTCAAGGTGGTATTAATGCTGCGAAGAATTATCAGAACGACGGCGACTCTGTGCGTCGGCTGTTTCAAGACACCATCAAGGGTGGCGATTACCGCGCACGCGAAGCCAACGTTTACCGCCTAGCCCAGCTCTCCACGGCAATCATTGATCAATGTGTTGCCCAGGGCGTTCCTTTTGCCCGTGAGTACGGCGGTCTACTTGCGAATCGTTCCTTCGGCGGGGCGCAAGTTTCGCGAACATTCTATGCGCGCGGACAGACCGGCCAACAGTTGCTGCTTGGCGCTTACTCATCCCTCTCTCGTCAAATTGGTGCGGGCACCGTGAAAATGTATCCGCGCCACGAGATGCTCGATCTCGTGCTTGTTGGCGGCCACGCCAAGGGCATCGTCACGCGTAATCTTGTAACCGGCGAAGTACGCACTTGGTCGGCCGACTGTGTTGTCCTTTGTACAGGTGGCTACGGTAACGTTTTCTATCTCTCAACGAATGCCCAGGGCTGTAATGTGTCGGCGACGTATCGTTCGTACCGTCGTGGTGCTCTCTTTGCGAATCCGTGCTATACGCAAATTCACCCCACATGCATTCCTGTCCACGGTGATGATCAGTCGAAGCTGACGTTGATGTCGGAATCCCTTCGCAACGATGGTCGCGTTTGGGTGCCAAAGAATATGGCCGACTGCGGCAAGGATCCTGCGCAAGTTGCGGAGGCCGATCGCGATTACTTCCTTGAGCGCAAGTATCCAAGCTACGGAAACCTCGCTCCACGAGACATTGCTTCACGCGCTGCCAAAGAAGCCTGCGACGAAGGGCGCGGCGTAGGACCTGAAGTTGGTGGACGTCGCTTGGGCGTCTACTTGGACTTCTCGGCATCCATTCAGCGACTCGGCGAATCCGTGGTGCGTGAGCGTTACGGCAACTTGTTCGACATGTACGAAAACATTACGGGCGAGAATGCTTACCGTCGTCCGATGCGCATCTACCCTGCCGTCCACTATACGATGGGTGGTCTTTGGGTGGATTATAACCTGCAGTCGAACATCCCTGGATTATTTGTCGGCGGTGAAGCCAACTTCTCAGACCATGGCGCCAATCGCCTAGGTGCCTCTGCGTTGATGCAGGGATTAGCCGACGGCTATTTTGTTTTGCCGTACACCGTTGCGGATTACCTCGCGGGGGTAGGTTTATCGGGACGTCCTTCTGTCGACGGCGTCGAATACCGCGATGTGCTCGCCCAGGTTAATGACCGCGTCAATCGCCTGCTAAAAAATCAGGGCAAGCAAACGGCACGTAGTTACCATAAGCAGCTCGGAAAAATTATCTGGGATGAGTGCGGCATGGCGCGTACCCGTGGAGGACTTACCAAGGCAATTTCTGATATCCGCGGCTTGCGCGAAGATTTTTGGAAAAACATTTCCGTACCGGGAACAGGGCTCGACGTCACCCCTGAGCTCGAACGCGCCGGGCGCGTCGCCGACTTCCTTGAATTCGGAGAGTTAATGTGCAGAGATGCCTTGATCCGCGAAGAATCTTGCGGCGGACATTTCCGCACCGAATACCAAGTCGATGGCGAAGCGAAGCGCGACGACGCCCGTTTTGCGCACGTTGCTGCTTGGCAATGGGCAGGTGAAACAGCTGAGCCTATTCGCCATGAAGAGGCCCTTGTTTACGAAGAAGCTCAACTCTCCACCCGCTCTTACAAGTAACCATCATGGTAAAGGACAACAATTCTCACTCCGGCGACTCCGTGCTTAACTTGCGTTTGCGCGTTTGGCGTCAGCGTCGTGGACAGCCGGGTGCATTTGAAGAACACGCACTTCAAGGCGTTTCCACGTCAGCCTCATTCTTGGAGATGATGGACATGCTCAATGAGAAGCTTGTGCGTGACGGCAAAGAGCCATTCGCCTTTGACCACGATTGTCGTGAAGGCATCTGCGGAATGTGTTCCATGACCATCAATGGTATGCCTCACGGACCTTTGCCTGGTGTAACCACCTGTCAGTTACACATGCGCAATTTCCGCGATGGTGAAACAATCACGGTTGAGCCTTGGCGCGCACGTGCCTTCCCAGTGTTGCGGGATTTAATGGTCGACCGATCTGGTTTTGATAAAGTTATCCAGTCGGGTGGATTTATTAGCATCCGGGCTGGCTCCGCGCCCGAAGCCAATGCCACACCGATTGCCAAAGATGTTTCCGATGCTGCGATGGACGCCGCTGAGTGTATCGGTTGCGGTGCCTGCGTTGCTTCATGCAAAAATGGCTCAGCGATGCTTTTCGTGGGAGCCAAAGTCACCCACTTGAATTTATTACCCCAAGGTCAGCCTGAGCGTGATCGTCGCGTTCTCGCCATGGTGCGGACGATGGATGACGTCGGGTTCGGCAACTGCACCAATCAAGGCGAGTGCCAGGCGCACTGTCCAAAGGGTATTACCTTGG
>CAIYUD010000101.1 GCA_903929325.1 uncultured Opitutia bacterium
GAGCGAAAGCAGCCACTTCTCAGACTGCGATGAGTGGATGGTGCTCGGGCATTCTTCGTTATAAGCAAGCTTATGGTTTTTACCCAGGCTTCGGAGCAGCTTCTTACCCAACTGCAGACACTTGCCTAAAGTTAGAGTCGGGAACTAATGCATCGTACTTCATTATGACGTTGGCCGGTAAAAACCCTAACGGCACAAGCTTAACTTCGGGCTTCGCTGGTAACCGTGCGAAGTACAACCGTAACAGCGAAGCATTTATCGATTTTTCGGCTCAAGATTATGAAGACTATACCAAGTTACCTGCGTCCACAGATACGACAGGCACGCTTGGTACAAGTAACTATTTAGTGGATCGCTTTGGTAATCGAAATATCCGTGTGGTGATCGATTACGATAACAGTGGTGCCCTGAAATCTGCAGCCAATGCGGCCACCGCTACAGGTATACCTGCCGACATTGCAGGTTACGCATCAACCACTGGATACCCTGCGCGTGTGTTGATTTATACCTCCCGCACGGAAGTTACTACTGTTGACGTGACGGGGACCGTCGGCACCCCGCTTTCTGACTTCCTCGACGTCATCGCTGCCCAGTGAGCATGAGCCTTTCTCTGCAGAAAGTTAGACGTCATGTCCGCGCAGGCTTCACCATGGTGGAGCTCCTCATCGTCATTACGGTTATCCTCATTTTGGCTTCGATGATGCTGGCCATTCGTCCGACAAATCCCGAAGGCCTTGGTAATGGCCAACGGATGATGGCTGACATGCTTCGGATTGCGAAAGTGCAAGCGACAATGAACCGCGCAGCTGTGCCCATGATCAATGGTTGGACGTCGGCTGCTACCTGGAATCCTACAAACTTCCGTTACCGTTTGCTGATTAAATGTGAACCTACCAATCCTGATGCACATTTGCGCGAGATGGTCATTGCGATTGGTTGCACAGGCATTGGTGCCACCCCTGCTTTGTATACGTGGTTCTCTCCTGAACCCCCCGTGCGACTCCCACGTGGCGTCTATTTTGTCCCTCCCAATCTCGCGACAGTTAACGGCATAACAGGCGGGACGACCACGAATCCAGCGGTCGTGATGCCGACAAACGTTACGCTCGCATCTACATCGGCTGCAACGCGCCTGAGTAAAATGCCTGGATTGGCGGATGTGGTCGGCTTGGTTGTCGGTGCGAATGAGTATTGTACGCCGGGATCAGCAACGCAGGCCCCGATGATGCTCTATCGACCAATATTTACACCCGCCAACGCTCCATCCACCGCCATTTATTACAACTCTGCAGGGGTGCACCCAATAGCCTCAGGCGGAAGTTACTGGTATTACGTCGAGCTTGGTCCGGATGGTTCCAATAACCATACAGGTAAAGTTGTCCTCGTTTTAGCCGAAGGTGTAAACGTTGGTACGCAGACCGTTCTTACATCCTCTGATAAATTCGCGGCGATTCTAGTTCGTCGTAATGGCGACGTTACCCTGACGACGGATACGGCTGATCTCGAATCAACCGGCACCTCTACTTTGCTGAAATGAACACGTCTTCAACTCTTCCTGTTACTCCTCGTCGCGGTTTCACCCTCGTCGAAGTTATCATTGCTGTGGGCGTTGTCGGCGTTGCCATTGCATCTCTCCTTGGCATCCTCGCCAGTACCTTTCAGCAAGTGAATGACATTATGCAGACCAATGCTGCACTCACTTCAGCACAAGGTTTGGTTACGGCCTTAGACAATCCGCGGACAATCTTAAAAGACGTATCTGCAAGTGCCGGGGTCAGTAAGAACATCCTCGCAACCGATTACCTTCCATCAATCACTGGCCTTGATAATGCCACAGGTGACGCACCTAACTTTGACCTTGTCTATAACCTGCTTAAAAATGCCGACACGGCTGCGAATGGTGTTTGGTTGTACGTTTATGAAAGGAAACAAGTTTTGGCCGCATCCGAAGTCACTCCTGGAGCAGTCAATGCGTATAACGTAAATGGCAATCCGGCGCTGATTGAGGTCGTTCGTATGACTAGTAATAATTTTACGCCAGATGTCGCTCAAGCTCGTAACATCTTGGGCAGCCCGATGCGTGTGCGTCTAACACTTTCTAAGTTACTGGTCGGTCAGCGTGTAACGCTAGATCCAACGACCGGCGAGCCAACGGCGGCAACCTATGCCAGTGGTGCCTTGCCGTCATCCGTCGACAGTTTCGCATTAGCGTATTTGCCAATCGTGGCCGAATTTTATCCTCACGAATACGAAGACTCTACTGTCTTTACGTCCGCAACCAACGACCAGCAGCCCGTACTCGTGCAAACCATCGTTATAAACCGATGAAAAATTCTGCGCTTAAGTCTCGTTGCGGTTTCACTTTAATCGAGCTTTTGGTGGCTTCGGCCATTATGATTACCCTTGTATTAATTGTGACGAAAGTCGCCGTTGATACGCTCACGGCCTACGACCGGGTCGTCGCTGATCTTTCCACACAAGCAGAGGCTCGATCAGTTTTAGATAATATGGAGCGCGATTTGAATACCGCGGTCATCCGTCCGGATGGACGTTGTTGGATGGAAGTCATCGCCCCGCAAGCCACTGGAGATGCATCGGGTCTTCTCAAGTTGGCGAATATCTCGTCAGACCTTCAACCCGTACTCATGTTCTTTGCGTCGCCGAATGACCGTACACGTTGGAGTACAACTGCAGGTGTTCGCACTGCTATTTCTGGAGAAACCTGCGCCGTCTGTTACCGGATGGGCCGTCGTTCGCCCTTTGATAACCCTGGTACAACAATTCAGCAGGTTTACTGCGTGCAGCGTACGGTCATTGATGCTCAAAATACGTTTAGTGAAGCCATACCTTTGCTCACCGTCCCTACAACGGCGCTAAGTGCGGTAACCACAGGTACACCCTTTACTTACTGGTATAACGTTTCTCGTTCGTACATCTCGCCATACGGAGCATCCACATCGGGCCTGCTCATTTCTCCAACGCAAATGTCTTCAGGTGGCACGGGCGACGCTGCGAATACTAATCTGGGATGGACCATGGATGAACAGAATTTCTGTGCTCAAAATACCGTAGGCATGAGTCTAACTTTCTGGTGCGCATCTTCAGAAACCTCAGCCGCGGATGTTACGCGCGGTGCGGTGCGCGTACTGAGCCTTCCTGCTGCCGCCTTGCGGCCAGTTGTCTGCTTCCCAGGTGCTACAGGTGAAACGACCTATCGATCGGCTGCTGCTTCGACAGGGGTCGGTTTAAAAGCCGCGTACGCTGGCCCAATGTCCTCCGTTGCTCCGGGTACAAAGGGTACGGACTTCTTTAACTACCGGGCCCGTTTTTACTCCGATCGCGTACAGTTGGATACGCTCGCCGATCCTTTGCCTTATAGCTTACGTCAGGTTGAAGTTTCGGTGACAGTACTTTCGCCTGCAGGAGCTCGTGAGCTTCGTGCGATTCAAGGCATTAAAGGCGTTGCCGTCGGTGAGAACACGACCGCTAGCGACTTCCGTCGTATCGTCGCACTCTATGGCCGTCCGTATTCCCGTCGCGTGATTGTCCTCGGGAACGGCAACTAATTTTTATCTTACTTACACAATGACAACGGCCACTAAGCCTCGTTTCACACTTGAGTTTGAAAAACCCATTCGGGAGCTCGAAGATCAAGTCGCTAAGCTACGTGCTTCGTCGGAAGGCGCCGGTATGGATGCTGCCAAGGAGTTGACCTCGCTTGAGGCCAAACTCGATAAGACGCGCCGTGAAATCTACGGCAACTTAACACCTTGGCAACGCGTGCAGTTGGCACGTCACCCACGCCGACCCTATTCGCTCGATTACATCAGCCTGCTCTTCGACGATTTTCAAGAGTTGCACGGCGATCGTCTATATATGGACGACGAATCAACCGTCGGCGGTACCGCCATCTTTGAAGGCAAGCCCGTCGTTGTCATCGGCCAGCAAAAGGGCCGCGATACCAAAGAGAATCTCCGTCGAAATTTCGGCTGTCCCAATCCTGAAGGTTACCGCAAGGCTTTGCGCCTGATGCGTCTCGCTGAACGTTTTAAACTCCCGATTGTTACCCTCGTCGACACTCCAGGCGCTTTCCCAGGCATTGGTTCAGAGGAACGTCACGTCGCTGAAGCGATCGCCGTGAATCTTCGTGAAATGAGTCAGCTGAAGGTTCCTATTGTAACGTTCGTCATCGGCGAAGGCGGTTCAGGCGGCGCACTCGGCATCGCTGTCTCTGACCGCGTTTACATTTTAGAAAATGCTTACTACTCAGTGATTTCCCCTGAGGGTTGCGCTGCGATTCTCTTTAAGGATCGTGCCCACGCCCCTAAGGCAGCGGAGGCCCTTAAGCTGGATGCACCGAACTTGGTTAAGTTGGGTGTCGTCGACGGCGTTGTGCGCGAGCCTTTAGGCGGTGCACAGGAAGATCCCGCTGCGACTGCTTCTGCTATCCGCAAGACACTCCGTGCAGCTTTGAGTGAACTCGGAAAGTTGAAGCCAGAAAAACTCGTGAACAACCGTTACGCTAAGTTCCGCGGAATGGGTGTCTTCACGGGTTGATCTGCGCCCGAAGGGTATTGGTAAACGCGATCCTCGAAGTTACGTAAAATCACCTGTCCGTCTCGGATGGCTTCGACGTAATTTGGATTGATGGGAACCTTGCCGCCGCCTTGAGGCGCATCGATGACGAACTGTGGCACCGCAAAGCCCGTGGTGTGTCCACGCAGCGAACGAATCAGTTCAATCCCGCGCTCAACCGGCACGCGCAAATGCGAGGAACCCTCAATCAAGTCGCACGCATAAAGGTAATAAGGCCTCACGCGCATCTGGAGGAGGCGATGCACGAGGGAGCGAAGGACGAGCGGGTCATCATTCACACCTCGCAGTAACACCGACTGGTTGCCGAGAGGGACCCCTGCGAGGGCTAATCGATCGCAAGCCGCTGCGAGCTCTTGGGTGCATTCGCGTGGGTGATTGGTATGGATGTTCACCCAAATAGGGCCGTTACGCTTGAGTATCTCGCAGAGCTCAGGCGTTACCCGCTGTGGAAGGAAGACGGGTATACGTGAACCAATTCGAATGACTTCAAGGTGAGGAATGGCCCGCAGTCGGCCGAGTAATTGATCAAGTTTTGCGTCTGATAGCAGCAAGGGGTCTCCGCCGGAGAGGAGGACGTCACGGATTTCAGGGTGGGCTGCGATGTATGCGATACCCGCTTCGAGTTCAGGGTGGAAATCATACGCTTGAGCATTCGAGACCAAGCGACTGCGGGTGCAGTAGCGGCAGTAAGCTGCACAGCGGTCGGTAACGAGGAAGAGAACGCGATCAGGGTAACGGTGGACGATGCCAGGGACTGGCGAGGTCTTTTCTTCGCCCACAGGATCGGATGACTCACCCGGTTCGACATGCGATTCTTCAATGCTCGGGATGACTTGACGTCGGACCGGACAATGAGGGTCGTCGCGATCGATTAAGTTAAAGAAATGCGGCGTGATGGCCAAAGCCAGTTTACCCGGTGCGAACAGACAGCCCGCGCGCTCTTCAGGCGTCAGCACCATCTTCGCTTCAAGTTGAGCGAGCGTGGTGATGCGGTTGCGTAACTGCCAGTGCCAATCGTTCCAGTCGGAGGCAGGTACATCGGACCACAGTCCTTGTCCGGAACTCCAGCCTTCGCGACGATCGGTGGGATACATGCTTAGAACGTAAACGTGCTCACACTTAGCGGATGAGCAAGTTTCCGAGCTTATTTGCTAGAAGCTTTCGCTTCAGCTACCCAGACATTTCGAAACTCAATCGGGTCTCCATGGAACTGAAGCACCAGCGGCAACTTCTCTGGATGTGCTTTATAAGCTGGGAGTTTACGCCAGACTGTGGGCCCAAGAATTTCGGTGTTATCTTGGACGGTGACACCGTTGTGAACGACAGTGATGCGGGCTTTATTAACCACATTGCCCGATGCATCGAATGTCGGTGCCGTGAAATCGATAGCGTAGCTCTGCCATTCGCCTTGGGGCAGGCAGGCGTTGAAAGCGGGCGGCGTCTGGCCGTAGACGGCGCCGGCGGAGCCATCAGCATAGGTGGTGTTGGCGAAGCCTTCCATTACCTGAATCTCGTACGTTGAAAGTAGAAATACGCCGCTATTACCGCCGGATTGACCTTGGACTTTACGTCCAGCAGGGATTCGCCACTCGACGTGATAGTGGCCTGATCCAAATGCAACCTTGGTACGCAGATCATTTCCGCGAGCGATCATGGTGCCATCCTTTAACTCCCAGAGTTGAGGTTTTTTGGCACCGTCGGCCGGTTGCCAGGCGTCGAGTGACTTACCATCGAAAACGACAACTGCCCCGGCAGGTGCGGGTGTGGTTTGGCAGATAGCTTTACCAAGGGCAACCTTGGCGGGTTGAGGCCGGGCAGGGTCGTGCACGTGCCATTGAGTTCCCGGGAGAATGGGCGTGTCGGTGAAGCCATCGGCTGCGAAGACGGCTAAAGGCGACAAGAGGAGGGCTAGGCGCATGGGTTAGGTATAGACAGCCCCGGGCAGGTGCTAAAGGCAAAAGGGACTGACTCTCAGTTTGCCTTAGGCCTTAATCCCCGTTCCCCTAACTACGTAACTCATGGCACGTATCCTGGTAGCCCTTTCGGGTGGCGTTGATAGCGCCGTCGCTGCGCTTCTGATGAAGCGGGCAGGGCATGAGGTGCACGGGGCACACATCCGCACCTGGCGCAATGAGGAGGGATTACCCTTCCCGGGGGAATGTCCTTGGGAGACGGACCAGCGCGATGCCCAAGCGGTAGCCGATAAACTCGGTATACCTTTTCGTTCGATAGATTTGGTTAACGAATACCGTAAAGTCGTCGTCGATTATTTAGTCGAAGGCTATCGACGCGGGCTGACACCCAATCCTGATATCGTGTGTAATCGGGAAATGAAGTTCGGTGCGTTTTTGAAACTTGCCCTGCAAGATGGTTATGCGGCGGTGGCAACGGGGCATTATGCACGTCGCATTGAACATGCCGATGGCTCTGTCGATGTCGCCATGGGCGTCGACCGCGACAAAGACCAAACCTATTTCTTGGCGCTGAATCGACAGTCGCAAATGCAGGCCGCACGATTCCCCGTCGGCGAGTTACGTAAATCTGAGGTTCGACGATTAGCATCAGAGGCTGGGCTTCCGAATGCTGAACGCAAAGATAGTCAGGGTATCTGTTTTTTAGGCCAGGTCAGCATCCAGGACTTTCTTGAAAAACATATCCCTGACAGTCCCGGTCCGATCGTTGACCTCGAGGGACGACGCCTCGGACAGCACCGTGGTTTGCATCGCTTCACCTTAGGACAACGCAAAGGAATCGGCCTGCCATCCAACACCGACAACGAGCATTTTGTCGTCGTGGCTAAGGATCTCGCGACCCACACCCTCACCGTCGCCTTTGACCGTCCAACGCTCGTCAGCCTTTACCGTAACTCCTGTTATGTGGACCACTTAAGCTGGATCCGTCAGCCTGTCGTCAGTCAGCGCGAGTTGCTTGCACGCATTCGTCACCGTGACCCTGCAGTTTTAGCTGAGTTTCTGCCGATGGACAATGGCTCAGCTGAAATCCGTTTCCGAGATAACCAACGCGGGATGGCTTCAGGCCAAGTGGTCGCACTGTATGATGGTGAAATCTTGCTTGGGGGCGGCGTCTTGCGATGAGTCAACATACTTCGGGCCCCAAAGGGGTGGACGTCAGTCGCATGTTTGGGCGTATCGCCCGTCGCTATGATTTAGCCAACCGCATCCTGAGTTTTGGTCTTTGTGTGCGCTGGAGAAATACGTTCGTGGCAGAAGCTGTTGCTTTGAAACCAAAGCACGTGGCTGATTTGGCAACCGGTAGCGGCGACGTCGCCTTTGCTTTACGTGCCGCATTACCCAAAAGCACAGACGTGGCAGGGTATGATTTTTGTGAACCACTTTTGGAAATAGCCCGTGAACGTGTCACTCAGGAATCAACCCAAGGACTTTCCTTTCAGACCGGTGATTGCATGCAATTACCTTTAGCGGATAACGCCGTCGATGTCGTCACGATTGCCTATGGTGTGCGTAATTTTGAAGACCGTCCCAAGGGTTTACGTGAACTACGTCGAGTTGTTCGTACGGGAGGTTCCGTGCTCATACTGGAATTCTCACAGCCCGTTGTTTGGTTTAGGCCATTTCATTTCATTCATGTACGAATGATTGCACCCATCGTGGCGACACTGCTAACAGGCGACCTCGCAGCTTACCGCTATCTGGGAACAAGCATTGCGGGTTTCCCAGATGCCGATGGTTTGTCAGCTGAACTGCGCGCCGCTGGATTCTCGGCCGTTCGTTGCCGGCGGATGCTCTTTGGCACTGTGGCTATGCATATTGCCTCGGCTTAAGGTGATTTTTACTTGCTCCAACCGTTGAGGTTGCCTTGATAAAACACCTCATCACGGGCCCGTGGTGAAATGGATATCACTTCTGACTACGGATCAGACGTTTGGGGTTCGAATCCCTACGGGCCCACCACTTTTAGCAAGGCGCTCTCTATGAATGTAGTGAGCGCCTTTTGCGGTGTTTACCGCTTAAAACCTTCGGGATGACCCTGGTGCCATTTTACAGCCGAGGCGACGATACTGTCCGTCGATGTATGCACGGGTTTCCAGCCAAGCTCCTTTTGAGCTTTGGTGGCATCGGCATACAGTGCGGGAGGGTCGCCAGCGCGGCGTGGGGCGATGGTGTGTGGGACGGCTTTGCCTGTCGCACGTTCCACTGCGCCAAGGATTTCGCGGACGGATGTCGGTTTGCCGGTACCAAGATTGTAGAAGAGCTGGGTGCCGGGTTTATTTAATTTATCAAAAGCGGCGATGTGGGCACGTGAGAGATCGTCGACGTGAATGTAGTCGCGTAGACACGTGCCATCAGGTGTTGGGTAATCGTCGCCAAAGACTTGCAGTGCGGGTCCGCGCCCCAGTGCAGCCGCAATCGCTAAAGGGATAAGGTGGGTCTCCGGACTATGGTCTTCGCCAATGGTGGCGTCATCCGCTGCACCTGAAGCATTGAAGTAGCGGAAAGCTGCGAAACTCAACCCATGTGCCACTGCTAGTGACTTCAGTAGATTCTCAACGTCGAGCTTGGTTTGTCCGTAGGGATTGATGGGGTGTTGTGGAAGGTCTTCGGTCATCGGCATTCGTTCGGGAATGCCGTAGGTTGCGCACGTTGACGAGAAGACGAACTTTAGTACTTTCTCGGCTAGCATAGCCTCGAGAAGTCGTAGGGTGGCTACGAAGTTGTTTTGATAGTACTTGAGCGGTTGTTGAACGGATTCACCGACGTTGATGAAGGCGGCGAAATGCATGACCACATCAATTTTCTGTTCACGTAAGGTACGACGGACCAAATCCTGGTCGGCCATTTCACCTTGGATAAAGGTTATGCCGGCTGGCACGGCTGAGCGGTGTCCGTAAGAAAGGTTATCGAGGACGACAGGCTTGTGTCCTGCGGCAACAATCTGCCGTACGCAGTGACTTCCGATATAGCCTGCACCGCCGACGACCAGAATGTTCATAAGGCAGTTTAAGCGACTAAGGACGAAGGACTAAAGACTAAATGGGAAGGAGGGAGACTAATGACTAAAGACTAAGGACTAAAGGGTGGGCGGTAGACTAAAGCTAAAGGACTAAGGACTAAAGGGTGCGGCAGGAGACTAAAGACTAACGACTAAAGCCGGGTACAGCGATTGGATGGTTGTGCGGATGGTGCACATCGCCAGAGGCTTTAGTCCTTAGTCTTTAGCCTTTGATCTCAAGGGCGCTCCGCGCCCTCAGTCCTCATTCTTTAAAATCTTGATGAAGGCTTCTTGGGGGATGTCGACTTTACCAATCTGCTTCATCCGCTTTTTACCCTCTTTCTGTTTGTCCAAGAGTTTGCGCTTACGGGAAATGTCACCGCCGTAGCACTTCGCCGTCACATCTTTACCCGTCGAGCCAAGCGTTTCACGTGCGATGACCTTGGATCCGACCGAAGCTTGGATGGCGACCTTGAAGAGCTGGCGCGGCAGAAGCTCTTTCAGTTTTTCGCAGAGTTGCCGTCCACGTCCTTCGGCTTTCGTGCGGTGAACGATACTCGAAAAGGCATCTACGGGATCTGTATTCACCAAGATATCTAAACGGCAGAGATCCGAAACCACATAAGGCCCGAACTCATAATCGAGTGAACCATAGCCGCGAGTGATCGACTTCAGGCGGTCGTTGAAATCAACTAGGATTTCATTGAGCGGCAGGGTACAGACGAGAACGACGCGTTCTTTATCAATAGTCTCTGTACGATCGAGGCTGCCGCGTTTCTCTTGGATGAGAGCCATCATATCACCGATACTTGTTCCAGGGATGTGAATGCGCGCGAGAATCGTAGGCTCCTCGATGCTGACGATGGCCGAAGGGTCGGGCATCATCACAGGATTATCAATCGTATGGGTAACCCCATCTGCGGTGTGCACTTTGTAAACCACCGATGGGTAGGTGGAAATAATATCAAGGTCGTACTCTCGACGTAGTCGCTCTTGGACGATTTCCATGTGGAGCAACCCGAGGAAGCCACAACGGAAACCAAAGCCGAGTGCAGCGGACGATTCCGCTGTATAGGTAAGTGAAGAGTCGTTGATGGCTAATTTAGCCAACGAGACCTTGAGTTTTTCGTAGTCAGCCGTGTCGAGAGGGTAGATGCCGCTGAAGACCATGGGCACGACTTCCTTGAAGCCAGGGACCGGTTCCTTGGCTGGGTTATCCGAAAGGGTAAGGGTGTCGCCCATTTTAACGTCATGGACGTTACGGATGTTCATCACGATGTAACCAACAGAGCCTGGACCAATTTCGTCCTCCGCGTGCATCTTCGGATTAAATCGCCCAACTTCTTTGATCACGGATTGAATACCATTTGCCAAAAGCTCGATGGTTTGGCCGGCGCGGAATGTACCCGAGAATACGCGCACATAAGTGATAACGCCTTTGTAACTATCGAAAACCGAATCGAAAATAAGTGCGCGGGCTTGTGGGTAATCTGTCCAGCGTGGGGGTGGTACGCGACGGACAACGGCGGCCAGGATATCGTCGATACCGATACCAGACTTTCCAGAAGCGAGCACGGCTTCATCGGCCGGGATTGCCAAAATGTCTTCCACTTGTCGTCGAGCTTCATCAGGCCTTGCGGAAGGTAGGTCGACCTTGTTGATGACGGGAATAATTTCTAAGCCTTGTTGCATCGCCAAGGTAGCATTGGCGACGGTTTGTGCTTCAACGCCTTGGGAGGCATCGATGAGTAAGACGGCACCTTCACAGGCTGCGAGTGAGCGCGAGACTTCGTAGGAGAAGTCAACGTGTCCAGGGGTGTCGATGAGGTTGAGCTGGTAGACTTTCCCGTCGGGCGCGGTGTGGGTCATTGTCACCGGGTGACATTTAATCGTGATACCTTTTTCCCGCTCGAGATCCATCGCGTCGAGCATCTGCGCCTTCATTTGGCGCATCTCGATTGTTTTGGTATGCTCGAGCAAACGGTCAGAAAGCGTCGTCTTCCCGTGGTCGACGTGGGCAATAATACAAAAGTTGCGAATATGACTAAATGGCACGGGAAAAGTGCCCTTAACGGAAGGGCGCACGGCCGAAAGGTCAAAGGGAAAGGGCGGCCGAGGCCCTGGGCCTCGGCCGAGCAGGAAGCGGGAAGCAGGAAGCGGGAAGTGAATAACAGGCCTGAGCAACCTGTACGTCGTCACCTTCCTGCTTGCCCCTTGCTCCTTCCTGCTTGGCCGGCTCCGCCGGCCGTTTAGGCTTTAGCGCTTTGGGCTTTAGCCTCATTCTCCATTTCCCTTGGCCCGACTACGCACTCAACCGATTCTGAATACCAATGCCCTTTGGGGTAAGGTGGTCGCTCGGACGCTCTTTGCGGTTGGATTGCGTCATGCCGTTGTATCCCCTGGGTCGCGTTCGACACCCCTTGCGTCAGCCTTGGCAGACTTAAGCGGGTTAGACCTTACCGTTGCCCTAGATGAGCGTTCAGCTGGCTTCCACGCCCTTGGTATCGCCAAGGCAACCCGCCGCCCCGTCGTGCTGCTTTGCACCTCTGGTACCGCTGCCGCGAATTACCTTCCTGCCGTCATAGAAGCGCGCCTTTCGGGGATACCTTTACTCGTCTTGACAGCCGATCGTCCGGCAGAACTGCGCGAATGCCATTCAGGTCAAACCATCCGCCAAGTCGGCATCTTCGGCAGTTACCCTGTTTGGGAAACGGAAACGGCAGTACCATCTTCGGATCTCACACGACTGCGTTCTGTGCGTCAGACATTTGTCGACGCATGGCAGCGCGCCCAAGGTCCACTCGCTGGCCCCGTTCACCTTAATTTACCATTCCGCGATCCCTTGGTGCCGTCTGTTGCCGAAGCTGGATTCCGTCTGCCGAAGGGTTTCGATCTCGAGACTTTTTGTGACGTTCCTGAGCCCCTGACGCTTGTTCCTCAAATCAAACCCCTTGATGTCGTCTCCCGCGTATTGGGCGCTGAGTTTGGTGTCATCGTTGTTGGGCCGCATGCGCCTGCTAATCGCGACAAACTAGCCGCAGCGATTCGTGAACTTGCCGGGCTGACAGGATGGCCTGTGTTGGTGGATGGTGCCGGAACCCTGCGTGGTGATTTAGCCGATAGCGGCGTGCTCGTTACATCCTACGATTTAATTCTCCGCGATAGCAGAGCACAGAAAGCCCTGCGGCCAGATGCGGTCATTCGTCTCTTTGATCTACCCACAAGTAAGACGTTGCGTGCTTGGTTGGCGGATGTGGACGTCCCAACAGTTCTCGTGGGCCGTCCCGGCGAGAATACCGACCCCGTGCACAGTCAATGGACGCGGTTGGATGCCGAACTTGTACCGGGTGGAGCAGGGGCCTCGCTCGCCTTATCCCCTTTGCAAAAACTTTGGCGTCAACATGAAGCCAAGGCTCTACGTCACCTGCAGAAAGCTTCGGCCGTTTCATGGTCTTTCGAAGGCTGCGTTATTCCTTTACTCGCGAAAACACTCGAGGCAACTGACCGTCTCTTTGTCGGCAGCTCGATGCCCATTCGTGATCTCGAATGGTTCTGGCATCCAGCCAAACCAGCCGCAGAAATTTTCTGCAACCGTGGGGCCAATGGGATTGATGGAACTGTTTCGACTGCGCTCGGTGTCGCCCGCGATGGACGTCGCACTTTCTTGCTCTGCGGTGACTTAGCATTCTTGCATGACAGCAATGCACTTCTGCTCGCGAAAGACTTCGGCGGCAGTCTGACGATTGTGGTCATTAATAATGACGGCGGTGGCATCTTTAATCATCTGCCCGTAGCGTCGTCCAAGAACTTTGAAAAACTATGGGGCACTCCACAGGGCGTTGCCCTAGGTAAGCTTTGCAGCGCTTTCGGCGTATCCCATCAAGTTGTCAAGAATTGGAATCAGTTCAGTCGCGAAGTCGCACGGCGCTCGAAAGGTGTACGCGTCCTCGAAGTGGTAACGAATCGGGCGAAAGATGCGGCCCATCGTCAAAAGTCGTTTCGATGAAAACGTCGCGTCGTGATTTCATTCGTCTGGCAGGGGCGACAGGCCTCGCGTGGACGTTGCCCGCGTACGTGTCTGCGGCTGAAGAAACTCCCGTACTGCGCCTGGGTGTGGGTGCTGACCTGCACCATGATATTGTTCCCGACGGTGCGGTTCGTTTAGCGGCATTGATTGCCGCTTCGAAAGAGATGCGCGCCCATGCGGTTGTTCAGCTTGGTGATTTTTGTCAGCCCATTGCTGCAAATCTTCCATTGCTCAAACAATGGCGAGAGGCGGGGCTTACCCAGATCGACGTTCTTGGTAACCACGATATGGATGGGGGTTCGACACCGGAGAATACTGCCAAGTGGATGGGGCTCCAATCGAGATACTCGACGCAAGTGCTGGCCGGCTACCGTCTCATCATTCTCGATGGCAACGAGCGTCGAAAAGACATTCAAGTCAAAGGGTATGCCCGCGCGATTAGCGATGAGCAGCTCGATTGGCTGAAGCGCACACTTGCCTTAGATACACTTCCGGTGGTCGTCTTTTGCCATCAAGGTTTAGACGGTATCGATGGGGGTATCGTTAATGCTGCCCAAGTGCGCACCGTGCTTGAAGATGCTAACCGCTCCGCTGGTGGCGCCCGTATTCGACTCGTACTCACTGGACACCACCACCTCGACTACCTCGTCCAAGTCGGTGGTATTCCTTACCTTCAGGTGAATAGCTTTAGTTATTATTGGACGGATAAGAAATCCGCAGGTGGACGTTTCCCGGCCGAAGTTGAACAACGTTACCCTTACCTTAAACAGGTTTTAGTTTACGATCAGCCGCTTTTTGCACAGGTCGAATTGACGTCGACGGGCGGGAAAGTTCTTGGACGTAAGGCTGAGTTCGTTGGCGGCTATGGACCCGCACAAGCGCAGATTCCGCTCACAACCAGCGGACATGCTGTCACTCCCTTTATCAGCGACCGGAAGTGGTAACGAAACTTTAGCGGTGTTAGCGGTACTAGCGGTGTTAGCTGATTGGCTGGTTAGCTGGTTAGCCGGTTAGCTATTCCTGCTCAGCTGTTCAGCCGTCCAGCTGTTCAGCTTTAGTCCTTAGTCTTTAGTCTCTGTCGTCCTTCACCTTTAGTCCTTCGTCCTTCAGCTTTAGTCTCTTCCTGCTTCCCGCTTCCTGCTCGCTGAGCGTGCTGCTCGCTCAGCGCGCCGCTCCCCACCGTGCTGTGAATGGGTAGAGAATGAAGAGAGGAGGGCCGACGACATCTTTCTCCGGAACTTCGCCCCAGCCGCGCGAATCGTAACTGTTCGATGAGTTATCACCCATCGCAAAATATTTATGTTCCGAAACGGTGTGCTGACGGTCGAGTGGCATTGCATCGCTTTGTGTAATGCGTGGTAAGTAGCCAAAATAATTCAAATCTGTGGCGGGCTTATTATTTAATTCAATGGGTGAACCGACAGGCGTGGGCGAGCCAGTGCGTAGGAGCTTTCCGCCGAGTACCTGGAGAGTGTCGCCAGGTTCACCAACTAATCGCTTAATGAAGTACTGCTCACCATTGCGATTGAGTTCAGGTATGTTGCGGGTCGAGAAGACGAAGGTTTGGCCTCCCGATGGTTTGACGAAGTTGTAGCGAACTTTGTCTACAAAAAGCATATCGCCCGTGAGGATATCAAAGTTCAGGAGGTGTCCGCCTGCCTTAACCGTCGTTTCGGTGCGGACGCACGTTTGCCCCTGTACCGTCACGATTTTTCCACGGACTTCAGCATTCTGCATCGCCCGCTTCCACCGTGCGGCCTCCGAGAGGGGTAAGCTGGCTTCGTCTTTGAAAAATGTTTTTAGGTATACTGACCGAATGGCAAATTCGTCGGGCACTTGTACGTATTGCTGCGAGTTGGCGACATACAATGTGTAGACGCGATCGATACCGCGGAGAATCCGTGTGCCCAAGATGCCATTGTCGGGAACAGCATTACCTGGCATTGGTTCATAACCGTCGATGGTACGCTGAACAGGAATGCTGACTTCGCCCGAGGCATCCGTTGTCGGTGCAATCGTTGTGCTCCACTGGGTAAATTTGCCCCAAATGCGGTCAGGGATCGACGGTGTTGGGTCATTCGGCGAGCGCACCTCTGCCGTCATTCCATGGTAGGTCGGCCACATCGAGTTTGTGGGGATCTTCATGGGCGTGATGAAGAAGGCGCGAATGCCGCCCGCCACGATGGCTGCGAGGATGAACATTTCTGTCCAATCGGTACCAAAACTTACGGGGTAAACCTTACCACCCGTTCGGAGCATCGTTTCGTGCAAACTTTGGGCAGCTGCGGTTACGGCGTCTTCATTAAAAGGCTTAGCTTTGAGCAGAGCTTTTAATGAAGCGTGGTGCTTCCGTTGTTCAGCAAGGTCACCTGCGGGTAAAATATCTTGGCGGAGGGAATCAACCTTGCTCGACATATCGAGCAGGTGATTTGCCTGTTTGCGTAATCCGCGTGTTTTATACCAGTGAAGAAGCATGAGGCTATGCAGGTTTAAATAAATTACGCCCAGTGGAGTTTGGAGCGTAAGACGTCGAAGTGGCTTAGGTTACTTGGACGTAGAATTCCCAGGCGAACTTTGGCCGTGCGTACAATGAGCGGTAAGCGGTTGGCAGCATCGAGGGTAGGTCGGCCGTCAACGGACAGTCCGAGCGGTACTGCATCTAAACTTTCAATCCGTAGCTCAGCTTCGGCAGAGAAGATGAGCGGTTGATTCGAAAGTGTGTGGGCGCAGAGCGGTGTCAGCGCAATGACGGTCGCTGCGGGGTCAATCAGTGGACCGCCAGCGGCAAGGTTGTAGGCAGATGAACCTGTCGGCGTTGCCACGATAAGACCGTCCGCGCGGTATGTGTTGACGGGTGATCCGTCGGCTTGAACACCAAGACGCGACATGCGAAAAACATCGCGGGTTTTGATGACGAGGTCGTTGAGCGCTAAAGCAAACGTGCCATCAGCAAACGTAATCTCAAGCATGGCGCGTTCTTCGCGACGGGCTTGACCGGCGAGAACAGAACGAAGGCTCGCTGCTACGTCTTCAGCTGGGTAGGCGGCGAGGAAGCCTAACTTACCGCGATTGATGCCAAACATCGGCACAGCTTCACAGGCAGCGGTTTCGGCTACACCCAAGAATGTGCCGTCGCCACCGACGACGCAGCAGGCGTCTGCCCCACGTAATCCTTTGGGGTCAATCGGCCAGGCGACTTCGCGTAGGGTTACGCCTACTTCGCTGCAAACGCGGGAAATCTCCGCAACGATCGTCTCGGTGCCAGGTTTGGCACGATTCACAACGAGGGCTAAAGTGCGAATGGTCATTCCATTACTTGGTCTCTGCGGGCTGCTCGTTGTCGTCATCCTCTTCTTCGCCATCTTCGCCATTTCCGCTGTCGCAGCCGCAATTTACATCATCTTCCGTTACCTGTGATTTGTGAGTAAAGCTGTAAGGAATGAAGAGGGTGAATTTACCGGAACCTTGTGGCCAAACTTGGACGGCGCGATCGAGGCCGATAATTTCCAGGCGATTTTCGCCCATCGGAAGATGCTTTGTGGCCTCGGCTGCATCGCGGCGAATCTGGTGCAATAGTTCATTGCGGTAGTCCTGAGGGTTGCTCAACCGCCAGTTGGCTTCACTCACGATGACATTCGTTAATTCGTCCTTCGTGCCAGCGGGTTCAATCAAACCGACCGTCATAGAACGCAAGGAGTCGACCGCAGCCATGGCATCTTCGCCGACGCTACTGCGTAAGGCCCAAGCACCTGTAGCAATGAACACATCCGAATCTTTATCTTTGGTGCCAAGGAAGCTGCTTGAGCGGTCTTTATTAAGTGGATGCGCGAAGTTGTACTCGAGGCGTTCGAGTTCGAAACCGTCCTTGTCTTCAAAACGTGTACTCAGTTTGGCTGAGAGGTCGCGCAGTCCAGCTTCGGCTTTCGAGCGGCTTGATGCTTTGACGTCAATGTGGACAATGATCTGAACTTGGTCGGCGTCGACAACCACGTTGGCACGCGGAATTTGCGGACGTTGACTGTCAGATAAAGGTCGATTGTACCGACCCTCTGGGTTCTCAGAAAAAGGTGAGGATTGGGCGAAAGCAACGGTCGCAAGTAGGCATGGAACTAGGAATCGCATCAGGGGTTTTGATGCTAAGACCCGAGGCCTTGTGGGCGAGCCGTAAAAGTTAGGCTTTAGGCCCGTCGCGAGGCTAAAACGGCGTCGAGTTTATCCGGGCTGGGTCCGCCGCCCATGGCCGACTCTGGCTTGCCGCCGCCTTTACCGCCCAACTGCGTGCAGAGTTCAGAGACAAGTTTGCCAGCCGATTGACCGTCCTTGATCGCATCAGCGCCACAGTTGGCAACAATCGATGCCTTGCCTTCAATCACAGCACCCAGAACGACGACGGCACTCGGACCAACTTTTCCGGCAACCTTTGCACCAAGTTCACGGAGCGATGTCGTGTCATCTGCAGTTACGCGTGCAGTCACATGTTTCAGGCCACCTTGGTCTTTGGCACTTGCGGCAAGTTCCGTTGCCACGGCATCGGATTCTCGGTCACGGTAAGCTTTAAGTTTTCGTTCGAGGTCACGGCTTTGCTCGAGCAACTGTTCGACGCGCTTAAGGACGTCGCCAACAGGCGACTGTGTCGTGTCCGCAAGTTTACGGAGTAAATCGCTGTCGGCGCGTGCGGCTTCGTAAGCGGTAAGGCCGGCAATCGCTTCGATGCGGCGGACGCCTGCGGCAATGGCGTTTTCGCCCGTAATACGCAGTAAGCCAATTTCGCCTGTCGAGCGAACGTGGGTGCCCGCACAGAGCTCCATCGAGTAACCATCCAATGCGGTGGGCTTGCCGCCAATTTGAACCACACGGACAGTCTCGCCGTATTTATCGCCGAAGAATTGCATGACGTCGCCACGACCTTTGACCTGGCTGTACTTAACTTCGCTCCACGA
>CAIYUD010000102.1 GCA_903929325.1 uncultured Opitutia bacterium
CTGGCTAATGCCTCCCAGTCCAAATTTTTAGTACCGACGATTTCAACACCTAGATACTTGCCAGGGGCAACCGAGACGCCGTCAGCCTTAGCAGCCGGCTGAGCAATTAAACCCGAAGGGCGAATCGGCACGAGCCTCACAGGACCTTCGGAATCACTCAACGTCCAAAGCACCCTCTCCTGGGTAGGGCTCAATAACAGCGCCGAACATTCAGGTACCGCCTGACGATCAAGTGCGCCAACTGTTTGGAGTACTAATGGGCGGGTATCGGTGACCGGAGGACGCAACAGCGAAGGGTCTGCAGCCAAAACGGTAACGGCATAAAAAAGGAGAAAGGCGCGTTTCACAGAGAAACGATGATGCGGAAAAGATAGCTATTTTGGCAAGGATGCATCCGTCTTTTTTGCTGTGCCCAAGGAGAACCCTGTTCATCTTAAGACTGTGGCCCGCCGCAACGCACGAGCACTTTGGACCGCTGCCTTAAGTAGCGGCAAGTTGGCACATAAAAACATCACGAAGCACTCCACGACATCACGGGGCTTCCGCGGCATCATTCTGGGCGTTGATCCATCTTTAAGAGGAACAGGATTAGCCGTAGTGGATAATCGTGGCAGCGAACCGAAGCTTCTGGCGAGCGAGACGCTCAGCATGCACGCCTCTGTGCCAACGCATATTTGCTTAGCACGCATTTACGAAGCGGCCTTGCGGCTCGCCAGTTCATACGAGGCGAAAGCGATGGCGCTCGAAGCCACTGTGTATGTACAAAATTTGCGCACCGTACATATTCTCGGAGCCTCCCGTGGTGCATCGCTTGCAGCCGCTGGCATGCTGGGACTTGAGGTCGCCGAATATGCCCCTACGCGCATCAAGCTTGCCGTCACCGGCAACGGGAAAGCTAGCAAAGAGCAGGTAGGGGGTATGGTACGATCCGCACTTCGGCTTACCGAGGACTTACCACTGGATGAATCTGATGCCGCTGCCGCCGCACTCTGTCACGGCTGGTCTTCGCGCTAAGATTACGTTCGATCCACAATCGCAAAGGCATCCGAACGACCCCTTGCTTGGCTCCATCGCGTCAGTACAAAAGTAAGAGGTACAGGACGAACACCTAGGCGCAAATTATCAGCCCCGGCTTGCAAGCAGAGTCTGACTTGGCGCCAAACAATTGGGTAGGCATCCCATACGCCGAGGGAAGAATCGCGCACCACAGACGACACATGGCAACACCCACCCACCTCGGTCACCCTAAACTTACCGGCACGAAGATCGTCTTCATCCGCGGCACGTAAATCTAAACGCGCATAATGTAGGCCAGGGAATTGCCGACAATAAGCAGTGACTGAGTCGCGTAAAGCTTCTGTAAGTAAATCAGGCCGGTAAACGCAATCGGCGCCATGGCCGTATGAACCCGTAAGGTTTAAAATGACCGACTCACCTGCGGCGGGGATTTCCGCGAGATGGCGACTGTGCAGGTGAAGATAAAGGTCAGCGCGGTTGATAGCGATGTCGTCAGCATGAATTAATTCCTCAAGCGTGCGGGTACCGTTGCCCACCACCGTTACATTCCGCTTCTCCACCACGGCCATTAACAATCCTTTGGAAGAACCGGGTGCACGGCGCCAAACGACCTCAAACTCACGGCCTGGTAAGCGAGGTTGCAGCACCCAATCTTCGGTACAGTTTTGCAGCGCAGCCACAAGAGGCTCATCACCTTGAATGATACGGAGGCCGGCACCGTCTTCGGCAATTTCCGGCTTAAGGATAAGTGCAAAGCCGTATTTACCTGCGAATGCTCGAGCCGATGCCAGTCGGACTTCATTACTATCTTCAGCGAGCAACCTGAGCGTTGGGCACGTACGCGGATCTGACTCAAAATGTTCTAAGAGCGCAGATTTCTCATCCCCAATAAAACCTCCCATGCGACCAAAGCCTGGATTCGCCGACGCAAATGCGGTTAAGCTCCGCAAGCGGAGACTCGTCAGCAATATTACCAGACGAATGGGTAAATATAACAAGGCGTTCGACCACAGCGATACCCGCGTCAGTCGACGGAACTTCATCACTAATTCGCGGCGTCCGCGCCACGTTAACGCAGGCAATACCCAATGCGTCAGGAACCAAATGCCTGCCAATGATCCGAGAATAATCCAGGCCGCATATTTTTTGTAATGCGGGAATTGCTCCATGAATGGCGGACCAAAGGTGTACCCAAGCCACATGAGTACGGGCGTCCAGACCAAGGCAGCTGTGAAGAGAAGTGCGCCTAAGCGAGGCAGGCTAAGCCGTAAAAGCCCTGCGGTAATAAAAGTCGGCACACGGCTCGCTGGGATAAAGCGCGAACTGACAATAACGAGCATGCCGCGCGGTGACGAAAACCAGCCAGCCATCTGGTCGATTTCATGTTCTTGAACAATCCACTTGAGCGGTGGATAGCGCAAAGCACCGCGCCCTAACGTTCGGCCCAAGGTATAAAGGACCATGTCGCCAATAAAGATACCTGTAGTGCAAGCGAGTGCCGCGGATGTAAAATCGATAATCCCTTGGGAAGCTAACAGACCGCAGGCCAAGCAGGTGGGGTCTTCGGCTACAAATGTGCAGACGATAATGATTAATAAAAGAATCCAGTAGCGTGCGCCGCCGGTGTTTACCAATTCAGGGTACGGCCCAACATCGCCCGTTGATGGCGGGCGTACGCTTGCTTGATTAGACTCAACCGTAGAATGGAATTTAAGAATCTTGGTCGCGACCTGTGTTCCTAATTCATGATTAAAGGTTCTGCCGCCATTGATGATTTCAAGCTTAGCCTGTGGCATTAGTTTGGCTGAATAACGTGCTGCATCAGCTGGCGTTACCCAATCATCCTCACCATGTATTAAGAGCGCAGGGCCCGGCCACTTGGTTAACTTTTCTGATGACTGAGTTAAATCGGTATCAAAAAGCACCGACGAATACGCACGGTTCATTGGCACCCGATTCGCTAATCCAAAGTGTGGCGTCAGATTATCAACGAGGACAAAGGCTGAGTGATGAAAGAAGTAGACGAATTTATTCGCCACCGCATTGCCGAGAAGGGTGTACTCTTGTGCACCCGGTGAAGATATAAAACTAAGCGAGGCCACGCGCTCGGGATGCGCGGAGGCAACTTCGAGTGCTACGACGCCGCCCATGCCCTCCCCGACGAGGTGCACACGACCTTGCGGTAATTGCTGGATGAGGTCCTCGGCAATATCGCGCGCAGAACTATCTGGTCGTATTTTTTGAAAATAGGCCGCAGGCCACGTCATTCGATAAACCGCACTTTTGCTTTGCAGGGTCAGCTCCTTCGAAAGCGCATGGTCAGCGCCAACATCTGGAAGCCTCGGGATCACAACGACAGGTAGATTAGAGCCTTTAGAGTTAGTGAGATTGATTAAACGAATCTCTTCCGGGGCAGACTCCGGAGTTCTTTCAAAAAAACGTTGGAACACCCATGAGCAGACCAACAAGAACAAGTAAGCCCCAATAAACACCCACCTCCGCGGAAAACGGCTCACGGCGGCATGCTTGGCGTGCGCGGGTGGCATTACCCTAAAGTGTACATTCGGGTGGTTAAGGGCAAGGAGGACTCCATTTAACCCCTGCATTTTCCTTCCTTATCTCAGCATCATACCCTTGTCTGAACCTATGCCCGAACTGGGTCCGCTCGAACTACCAGGCCTCCAAGTGACGGTGGAGAAGGTCGTCCACCACCGAAGCCCCGACTTTCCGTCCGAGACTCCCCATGCTTTTGTCTATTTCCTCTGTATTGCTAACCTTTCAGACCGAACCGTCACACTCATGGGTCGAAAGTGGATCCTTAAATCCGCTGATGGTTCAACCGAGGTTATTGAAGGTGATGGCATTACGGGTCAAACACCGCAACTCGCACCCGGGGAGGTCTTTCGGTACAATAGCTACCATTTAGCCAGCGAACCCCTTCGAGCCTCCGGCGCCTTTCATGGCACCGATGATAAAGGAGAGTCGGTCTTTGTTCGCATTCCTGAATTTACCATGGAGCCTCCACTCTCTTAAAGATGCGCATCACTGACCTTAATAGCGGCCGAGAAATTGGTGCGAACTGTATGCTCGTTGAATTTGGTGACTACAAGATGGTCGTCGATGCGGGCATGCACCCAAAACATGTTGGCAAAGAATCTTTGCCACAACTACGGCTGATTAAGGGTTCGGTTGATACAATTATCTTAACGCACTGCCACCTCGATCACCTCGGGTCGATGCCCATACTTGTCCGAGAACATCCTAAGGCGCGCATCCTTACTTCAAGTTCGAATACGCTGTTTGCACGACGTCTCTTGAGCAATTCCATCAACGTGATGACACGTCAGAAGGAAGAAACGGGTAATGCGGATCTGCCCATGTATACACCGAGCGACGTCGAGCGCCTCGATCACGCACTCACGGCCGTCCCCATTAATAACCCACGACGTGTTGGACGAGGCGCTGATGAAGTCGAATTAACTTTCCACCTCGCTGGACACGTTGCGGGTGCTTTCGGTTTTTCGGCTGTCCACCAAGGCAAACGCGTTTTCTTTACAGGCGACGTGCACTTCACCGCGCAACGTACCGTGGGCGGCGCTGAATTTCCCCGCACCCCAGTGGACGTACTGGTGATGGAATGCACCCGAGGCGCCACCACAACGGTTCCAGACATGAGCCGCAGCAGCGAAGAAACGCGACTCCTCCGAGCGATCAATCGAATCCTCGATGGCGGAGGCTCTGTGCTTATTCCCGCTTTTGCCTTTGGACGCATGCAGGAAATGCTCTTATTTTTAGATGAAGCTGCTGATCGCGGACAACTCGCCGA
>CAIYUD010000103.1 GCA_903929325.1 uncultured Opitutia bacterium
GACGGCCAACCCTATTCTTCTCACAGATACGCGCGAAGACATGGAGGTTTGGATTACCTCACGCAATGAATTGGATGCGGCAACCAAGGCTCTATCTATTCAAGGCATTGCCCGAGGCTGGCACGACCTGACAACATCTTCACGCGGAGTTCTTACCAATCAACTTGATGGTGGACTAAAAGTAGACCTATCCGTTGGTTTCGAATTACCATTCGCAACTATCGGGACAACAAAAGGCTGGGCGGAGACGCCTTGGTTTCACCAGTCAACGGATACTAATAACTTAAATCTCGCAACCGCTACGGGTGTAACAACCGCAACAGATCCTCAGAGCGAAGAATGGAACTCCACAGCCTATAAACTTGGATTCGTTTACGAAATTGTCATCCCTCTGGACGAACGTTCCGGCCGAGGCCAAGCACCTTTTCTTATCCGTGGGCCAACATGGGATTTAATCCGCAATCACTATCGACTCTACAAACGCGAACGTGAAGCAGGCACAATCACAGGCGTAGGTCCCGCTTTCAACGCTAGTGCCGACGCCTGGCTCGCCCGCGGCTCCGAGCCATACAGCTTTGCGCAAGGATCGAATACTTGGGTTTCCTCGGTTCCTAAACCTGCATCTAATGCGACAGCCGCGGGGGTCTTTGGACCCAAGAGCAACGTGTCGGCAATTCAGCCCGTCGCGATGGGAGGCACTGCTAATTACCGTCACCTGTCCTCCGTAGCCCTTGCCGACGGCTCGAGCGCAGCACGACCCTGGGAAACACGCGCACGCCTTGCGCCTAACGTCGTGCGACTCGGAATGGTACATTCACTGATTTACTGTAATAACGCGATTGCCATCGGCATTGACCCATTCGTCGTTCTGCACAATCCCTACAACGTCCCGATTGAATTTGTTGGTATTGGCCTAAGCTGGGCACAATTCAATAACACGAATTACAAAATTTTTCGGTCGGATACGCCAACAAATCCGATTGCGGCATGCTCCTTGGGGCAAGACGGTACTGGTCAACGCAGTTTTACCTATCGGATGTTTAACACATTGACGCCTGGTAAATGGAAACAGGCACCTCAAGCCAACATCCGGATGTTGCCGGGCGAAACTCAAATTGTGACACCAAACTTAGCCGGCGATCGCTGGCAAGTATACCGTGATAGGGATTATATGAATGTTTGCATGGGCGCTTTCACCTACGACTTGCAAAGCAACTTCCGCGTCGACGCCTATAAAACCTTAGACGGCACGCTGCTTGCAGACCGCGCCGACGCAAAAGCAGTTATCGATGCATTAGTTGCGCCACCTCTGGGTGCGTCATACACTTCCGAACCGTTGTTTGTGCAAATACAGGCGGGCGATGTATCGCAATACAATGGATTTGCAGTCTCACTTTTTCGTTCGAGTCGCTATGCAAACGCAACTTCCGCGACATGGATTAATGACCCTGGCTACCGAACTTGGCTAGGCAATGCGCTGAATCCTTATGCCGACTGCTCGGACGAACACCTGCTACAACAAATAAATTTTCGAGCCAACGGCACCCTCATCTCTGACTCCACTACTGGCATATTACAAAGTGCACCCTTCAATCGTTATCCCGTAGATGACGGCACCAAACGACTACCTGGAAAAAACTTCTTCGCCATCACCGACATTCGTTTACGTTCAGCTAAAGAATTAAATGGTCTACCAATGCCCCTCGTTGCGATGAATCCGCGCGCTCAACACGCCGACCCTCGCAACCTAGATAATGGCGCAAACACCTCCCCTGCTTGGACTGCCCAGATGCGCTCCGTCTCAGGAGATCCTTCACTGATGGAATTCCAGATGTGGCCTGGGCAAAGTCGAAACCTAGCAGCATGGGGAGATTCCTTTGAGCCAGCCGCTGCGACAACGCCAGCAGTGCTCTTTCAGGTACCAACACGGCCATTACTCTCTATCGCTCAATTAGCACACGCAGATATCAGTCAGCTGGATATCGATCCAGGATACGCTATCGGTAATTCCTACGCATTACCTTGGCTCGATGGCTTAGATAAAATCATTTCATGGCCTACAACAACCAACGCACTCGAACGTGTTGATGTTACCTATGCCGCTAACCTCGGACTTTGGGATCGTTGCTTTTTCTCAGGCTTCAATGCTGGGACGGCTAAAGAATTTCGTACGGGCACAAATCTTGCGACCGGAAAGAGTTACGATGGAAGCACGCAACCTTACGCGACATTGACGGCAGCGGTTGATGCACTCTTTCTCGGGGCAACCGACGTCCTAGCCAATCGTCGTATGCGCTGGGCTCGATACCCAAAGAAACTAACAACAGACACCGCCCTAAAAGCGGCGTTTGTTGACCCAACCCTGACCGCCAAGCAGCTCATGCATGAAGGTACATTTAATGTGAATTCGACTTCGGTCGCTGCCTGGAAAGCACAACTCGCAAGTGGGTATCAAGCACTGGCCAACGGCACAAGTGCGACACCCAATTACCCTTTCTCCAGAATGCAACCGCCAGCGGGTGAGAGCATTGAATCAGGGAATACGAATCGCTGGGCCACCTTCCGTTCATTGGCTGAATCAGATAGCACGATGACAAAATTGGCTGAAGCTATTGTTGTCGAAGTAAGATCGAGAGGACCTTTCATGAGCCTAGCGGACTTTGTGAATCGGAGGCTAACCACCGATCGCAATGGGAGGAAAGGCGCACTCCAGTCCGCTGTCGATGCAGTCACAACGCCAGCCATCAACGCAAACCTCTCCGCAACAACAATCGGTTCGAGCTCTCTCGCACGCATTCCCCAAGCCGCCGCACTTTCCCCTACAGGCGTACCCGCTGAGACCCCTGTTCCACTGGGACGTCCCGACCAGCTCCTCCAGGCAGACATCCTTGCCGCACTTGGACCTGGGCTATCTGCACGCTCAGACACTTTTGTTATCCGCGCTTATGGCGATGATGGCGAAATGACTAACGCTGGTAGAGCTTGGTGTGAAGTCACCGTGCAACGCATCCCTGAGTGGGTTGTACCAAGCACCGAAGAACTCAACGAACCGAACGCCGCGTATCGCACCAGCGCTGAATCTGGACGCGGTGCCACCGTCGACACCCTTCAGCGCAACACACGCCTAAGCATCATCAATCGCCAACTTGGACGCCGATTCACAATCGTATCCTTCCGCTGGATAGCCGCTCCTGGACCATGAAAAACCTTTCCCTGCTATTCATACTTTTAAGCAGCGTTGTTCGTAGCGCTGAGGCAACGAGCGACATAAAGATTAAGCCCGTTTGGTGGCGCGCACCATCACAGACCAAGCAACTGTACGTTGAGGGCAAAGATGGCAAGCCTGCCCCAGTCCGGATCTTGTCGATGTGCATCCTTGATAGCTTCGAGGCTGCGAGCGACAAGGAGGTCATTCTGCTCGATCGCGTTGAACCTATTCCAGGAGATAAAACGAGTAAGGTGTCTTGGAAAACCTACGCATCCGCAGCTATCCCTGCGGGTGGGCATGAGTGGCTAATGTTGCTTCTTCCTTCAACAGACGGACTGTCCTGCCAGACGCGAATGATGTCACTCGACGAATCTTCGCTCAACTGGGGCGGAACGCGCTTTACTAATTTCACGAATGAGCGACTGGTCGGCCAAATAGCTGGTAAACCTTTCTCAGCCGCACCCGGAGAATCCATTACACTTCCATTTACTGCGACACGCCGTAGCGTCGTCGAAGTCATCCTCGCTGCAGATGGTAAAACTGGCCGGACTATTGTCTTTAGCTCTAAAGGGATTTTCAGCCCAACCAAACGAACCCTTCTTTTTATCATTAACGGTCGTGAGCCTGGAACTTACGAGACCCGTGCCATCGAGCAACCTAACCCAGACCCCAAGGCATACGAAGAAGAAGGGGCTGACGCGAAACCCGTCGAGAGCTCAAAGTAAGCGCGCGGAGTCTGCGTCCGCAATCCAAGTGACGCGGCTGGCAATCTTTCGAAGGACCTGTCCAGGGTGACGTGCTACGTCCAGAGGGCCGGAGCAAACGGCTTTTAAAGCAGGCGCCTTAGTAGAGCCTGCAACCAAGACGACGACCGCGTCACACTGAGCGAGACCCGTCGCTGTAATCGTCAGGCGCCATCCCCTACCCGGCCACTCCGTCGCCGCAAAAAATCTGCCTTGGTCATTCGCTATCAACGGACACTGCGGCCAAAGAGAAGCGATGTGGCTATCATCCCCTAAACCTAAGATACAGAGATCATAGAGTTTTGAGCGTGCAGGTGTCTGCCACGACTTTTCATAAACATCCGCAGCTTCCTGCGGGGCCTGGCCAACTGGCCACGGCTTCCGTAAACTATCGGCGACGCCCAAAGCATCTAACATGCCGCGGGATGCATTCCCAAAGTTAGACTCCTCGGAGGCCAACGGCACACAGCGCTCATCGCTGACGTGCCACTCGACGCGTGCCAAGGTCTCAGGGCTCAACGCGCCCGTAGCGACTGCCCACGCATAAAAGGCCTTTGGGGTAGAACCACCACTCAAGGCGACGGTTGGGCGGCCCCCTGGTAGGGCATTGATACGCTTAGCCAGCTCCGTGAAGGCGGCCTCACGATCAAGGATATGTACAGCACCAGCAGCAGTCGAAAGGGCGGACATAGGGCAGAGTAGAAAATGGTGAGTAGAAAGTAAAAAAGAAAAGGGCCTTTCGGCCCTTTTGATTCTTACTTCTGTGGCTGCGGGCTCACTGACAAGATTCGCAGGTCTCGCCGCGCATACGCGCTTCGAGCGAACAAGCTTTCTCGTCAGGACGGGCAACAACCGCGGGTGTATCCACAGTTGCCGCAGGCTTCTGCTGTGTATCAACGGTCGCTTTCTCAATGTTGGATGCACCGAGTGTACGCAGGTAGTAAGTGGTCTTTAGACCCACGTGCCAGGCACGACGGTACATGTGCGAGAGATCGCGCATCTCATTCTTCGAAGCCAGCCAGAGGTTTACCGACTGAGCTTGGTCAATCCACTTCTGGCGACGTGCGGCTGCATCAATCACCCACTTAGGATCAATACCAAAGGCGGTAAGGTACTTAGACTTCAGATGCGCAGGGATGCTTTCGATGTCTTTCAACTCACCATCGAAATACTTGAGTTGGTCGACCATGGCTGCATTCCAAAGACCCAACTTACGAAGGTCGCGGACGAGCGAGGCGTTCAACTCAATGAACTCTCCGGACAAATTACTCTTCACGAAGAGATTTTTGTACGTCGGCTCGATGCAAGGCGAACTGCCGACGATATTTGAAATCGTCGCCGTCGGGGCAATCGCCAGGACGTTGGAATTGCGCATACCATGGCGGGCAATCTTCTCGCGGACAGCCGTCCAATCGAGTTTTCCGCCGCGGGGTACATCAATCTTGAGGCCGCGATCTTTCTCCAAGAGGTCAACGGTGTCCTGAGGCAGCAATCCACGATCCCACTTGGAACCCTTATAGGTACTGTAGGTACCGCGCTCGGCTGCCAATTCCGCAGAGGCATCATACGCGCAGATAGCCACTGCTTCCATGATTTCGTCGTTAAACTGGACGGCTTCCTCCGAAGCAAACGAGACGTCGCGACGGTAGAGGCAATCCTGCAAGCCCATCACACCCATGCCGATTGGACGGTGACGCAAGTTGGACGTGCGAGCCGATTCAGTTGGGTAGAAGTTGATGTCGATAACGTTATCGAGCGCGCGCACCGCCACGAGAATGGTCTCACGGAGTTTCGCATGATCGATGCCGCCTTTATCATCCAAGTGTTGGTCGAGAACGACTGATCCAAGGTTACATACCGCGGTCTCATCGGCCGATGTATTCAACGTAATCTCGGTGCAAAGGTTGGAAGAGTGAATGACGCCCACGTGGTCCTGCGGTGAGCGCACATTGCAAGGGTCCTTAAAGGTGATCCAAGGGTGGCCGGTCTCGAAGATCATCGAGAGCATCTTCTTCCACATTTCGAGCGCAGGGATGACCTTGCCGAAAATCTTACCTTCGCGCGCCATCTGTTCGTACGCTTCGTAGCGACGTTCGAATTCTGCGCCATAGGTCTCATGGAGATCGGGTACTTGATTCGAGTGGAAGAGTGTCCAATCGCCGCGTGATTCCACGCGCTTCATGAACAAGTCTGGAATCCAGTTCGCGGTATTCATGTCGTGTGCACGACGACGGTCGTCGCCGGTGTTACGGCGAAGCTCGAGGAACTCTTCGACATCGTTGTGCCAGGTCTCGAGGTAGGCGCAGCCGGAGCCGCGACGCTTTCCGCCCTGGTTCACTGCGACCAACTGGTCATTGTGCAACTTGAGGAAAGGAATGATGCCCTGGGACTCTCCATTGGTACCCTTGATGTAAGAGCCGGTGCCACGTACTGCCGTCCATGAACCACCGAGGCCACCTGCCCATTTGGACAAGTAAGCGTTGTCGGCGATACCGCGCTGCATGATCGACTCGATGGAGTCATCAACCTTGTAGAGGTAGCAGGATGAAAGCTGGCTATGCAACGTGCCCGCATTGAAGAGGGTTGGTGTCGAACTGCAGAATCGACGGGATTTATAGAGTGCATGCAGGCGAATCGCCCATGACTCGCGCTCTTTAGGCTCGTGGTGGAAGAGGCCCATCGAGACGCGCATCCAGAAGAACTGTGGGGTTTCGAGACGACGCGCAGGCTTCACGGTCTTGTCAACGATGAGGTAACGGTCGTAAAGGGTTTGGACTCCGAGGAATTCGAATTCCATGTCCGCCATCGGATCAAGGGCCTCGGCCAGTTTAGCTAAGTCATACTTACGCATCTCGGGGGAGAGACGCGAGATAGCGATACCGCGCTCCACGTAAGAAGCAAAAGCGTCGCGATGCATTTGGCGAAGACGGCCGGCGCCATCACGCAAGACATCCCAACCGAGGACTTCTTCGTAGATATAGGAGAGGATAATGCGGCCAGCAAACTTAGCGAAGTCTGCATCCTTCTCGATGAGTGTCTTCGAGTTTAATTCGACCGTCTTGCGGAGGTCGGCTTCGGACATCTCAGTGAAGAGACCCTTGCGGAGTTCGATTTCGATTTCTTCAATCGACAGTGAAAGCTCGAGGCCAGCTGCCGCAAAGGCAA
>CAIYUD010000104.1 GCA_903929325.1 uncultured Opitutia bacterium
AACTATGCCCAAGCTAATTCAAGACGAGTTCTCGGCCCTAAACGTGTCGGCCCAGAGACGTTATCAACTGCGTAAGAACAAAGCGGGGTGCTGCCGCATTTGCGGAGCCCCTGGTACCCCGTATTGCCGAAACCATGCGGTTATGCAGAAGGATTACGCCAGGGGACGCATAGGTTTCTCAACTCGGTCTAAGCAGGAGGCGGAGGTCATCTGATGCCTGTCAAGCTAACCCCCTCCCAGGCCAACGTTGCCCGAGCTTACCGGAAGGAACTCGGGACTCCCCAGCATATTGTCAACATATCGAGGAGTTACTCAACTAAGGCACTTCAGACGTTGGCCGAGGTCATGCAAGACGACGCCCAGCCCGTGGTCGCCCGAGTGCGCTGCGCCGAGATCCTCCTGGAACGGGGGTACGGCAAAGCGCCGCAAGCGGTCCTGATTGGTGACGTGTCCGACGCCCAGAAGACGGGAATCCACGCCCTGTCGATCCTGGACCGGATTGCCCAGCTTCGCGAAGCGAAGGATGGTCCCATCACGACGGATCTGGAGGCCAGCGAGGTCACCGAGCTGCCGTCCCTATCCGACCCCGATTCCCCGATATGAGCACCTACAAGGATACCCACAAGTGGCAGAACGCCACCATCATTAAGCCCAAGAAGAAGTACCCGACCCGGAAAGCTGCCGGCGACCTGCGCCGCGAAGTCGAACGGGGCATCGAGCACTTCTGGAAAAGCCGTCCCCGACCCTTTGTCATCCGATCCGGCCCCAGCTCCAAGTAACATGATTATGAATACACCAGACACCAACTATAAAAGTTACGCCGACCAGTCCGGCGTCCGGGTTTCCTATGGAACCTTTGCCCCCGAAAACCCCGGTCTGTACGACGACATCCTCAAGGTCTCGCATTGTGACAATGCGGTCTTCGCGGATTGCATCGTCAACCCCGACGGCGGCAACCGGGAGGACGGCGTGGACGTCATGCGCGACAGCTACGACGTTTCGTTCAACCGTTGCCGCGTGGGCGCGGGCGACAAGTATGCCTTCACGATCAAGGGGGGATCGAACATGATCTTTCTGACCGATGTCGTGATCACCCGACCGGGTGGGGGCTGGGAACGGGTGGACATCGACCTGGGCAATTACTCCAGCACGACGCCCAACTCCAAGACCGGACGGGTCGTCCTGACCAACCTGCGGCGGGAGGATGGCAAGCCGGTGCGGGTCCGGGTGGGCTGGGCCGACAGACCCTACATCTCCGAGGGCAACGTGAAAGTGCTCTTCTGGCAGTCCCTCTTTCTCAAAATCTACGTCGCCGTTCGCCGGTTAATCGGATGAAAACCAACGAACGCCGCAAGCAGATCACCGAGATGCTGGAAGGTATTGACGATGGTGATACAGCATTTCTCTTTGACGGGCTGGATGACGCCATCCTTGGTTTTGAACGGGGCGAAGCGGGTCCACGGGTGGTCTACTGCCGCGAGAAGTGCATCCGGTGTTTTATGAAAATGAACCAGTGGGACCGCGAAACCGCCGAGGAGTGGTTCGAGTTCAACACCTCCAGCGTTTACGCCGGCCCCCAAACCCCCATCTTTATCGAATCCCTATGAGCCTAGCCGCCGCTGAAGTCCTGGCCTACACCCTTATCCTTGTCATTCTTGCCGCCATCCTGGTCTCGGTTTGGGGTGACCACGGCGAGTCTTGATGAACTGCGTCTGGCAAATCACCCTGCATGAGGGTCCAGAAGAGATGCCTTATTACGTGAACTTCGTGCAGGGACCGGCCTACTCGATCCTAATGGCGGCGCTCACCCTGCGTCGCCCCGGCATCGACACTTGGATCCGCATCGAGGAGATGCCAGGAATCACCCTTTTTCCATGAGCCAATTTCTTTCCTTCTGGCAGTTCTTCTCCGAGGCGTTCGTACCCTTGAACGGGCTCGAACTGCCGCTCAAGCCGCTGCACAAGGGCGTCTGCGACACGCTGGAGAAGGCTTACCTCGGGGATCTGGGAAAGAGCTTCGTCGTCATCAACATCCCTCCCCGCGTGGGCAAGACCAAGATCCTCGAAGCTCTTTCCTGCTGGAGTCACGCCTACTTCCCCGACGCCCAGAACATCTACACCAGCTACTCGAACGAGCTGGCGAAGACGTCGGTGCGCTACATCCAGGAGACAATGACCCGTCCGTGGTACACCGAGCTGTTTCCGACCCGACTGGGCAACATCCGGCAGGCGGATCACTTCACGACAACTGCCGGCGGCAAGGTCTACGGCGACGGCGTGGGCGGTTCGCTGACGGGCCTGGGTGCCGGCCTCAAGCGTCGGGCGGGCGGGTTCATCGCCATCGACGATCCGGCCAAGCCTGACGAGGCGATGAGCCGGGTCGAGGGCGAGAAACTGCGGTTCTGGTTCGAGAACACCCTCAAGAGCCGGCGCAACAGCTCCCAGTACACCCCGATCATCATTTGCGCCCAGCGGCTGGCGTCGGACGACCTGCCGGGGTTCATCCTCGAAAACTACCCGAACGACGTCATCCATGTAAAATACCCTGCTTTGGTGGACGGGGAGTCCGTTATCCCCGAGACGGTCTCGACCAAGGATCTGATGGACACCCAGAGGGTCAATCCCTTTGCCTTTGCGGCCCAATACCAGCAGGAGCCGGTGATGATGGGGGGCAACCTGATCAAGCTCGGGGATTTCAAGTATTACGACCCAAACGAGACGCCCAAGATGGAGTTGAAGATTATTACCTGCGACACGGCGATGAAGGCAAAAGAGTCGAATGATTACTCGGTTTTGCAATGCTGGGGCCGGTCGATGCGTCGGGCGTTCCTGATCGACCAGGTCCGGGGCAAATGGCAACCGGCGGATCTCCTACGGATCTCAAAACAGTTTTGGGACAAGCACAACCGGGCGTCATCCCCCGTCGCCTACATCGCCATCGAGGAGGCGGCGGCGGGATTCAGCCTCATGCTGGAGATGCGCAAGAAGGGCATTCCCGCCAAGGGCATTATCAGGCACAAAGACAAGGTTACCCGCGTAAAAGACATTCTGGCCTATCAGGCGACGGGCATGGTCTTCCTGCCCCGCACGGCACCTTGGTTGCCGGCGTTCGAGATCGAGTTGGCTCAATTCCGCGAAGACGGGAAAAGCACCAAGGACGATCAATGCGTTTTGGAGGGGACAAAAGTTCTCACAGGCAAGGGCTGGCTTTCCATCGAAAAAGTCGTACCCGGAGACTTGGTACACACTCGAATGGGTCTGAAAAGAGTTCAGGAAAAGCGGTGTACCGGAGCGGCGAACGATCCATGGATTCTTGTAACTTCCTCGGGAAAGACTCTGTACGCAACTGGCAACCACCCGATATGGGTGGAAGGGAGGGGATTTACCCGTGTTGACTCCTTATCAGATGGTGATCTAATCGGGGTATGGCAAACTCTGACACCTTCATTTTTAACGGAGTCGCTTTTCGCCGCTATCCCGATAGCCGGATTACTGCCCATCGCAGATATTATCGCCCATCGGGAAACTACGTCCGAAAAGGCGTCCAGCATCTCCACCAGGAAATCTGGAAAGCCCACCACGGGAAAAACATTCCTGATGGATATGTCATTCACCATATCGACGGAAACCCTCTTAACAATGCCGTCGAAAATCTTGATGCAATATCTGTGCGCGAGCATTTTGCTGAACATCGAAAAAGAGGGGATTTCCCCAAGTACGATCTTGAGCATCTCGCCGCAATCAGGCCCAAGGCCGCAGAATGGCACGGCTCGAAAGAAGGGCTTGAATGGCACCGGAAACACGGGATGCAGGTGTTCAACTCCATCCCTTTCCGCGATGTCAGATGTTCAGAGTGTGGTCGATTATTTCAAGCTCGGAACGCTCGCGCCAGATTTTGTTCGCAGGTTTGCATGGGGAGAGCCCGGAGAAAAGACCCCGACGAGTATGCGGAAAAAATTTGCGTTGTATGTTCTAACCCTTTCCGAATCTTCAAATGCGAGCTCAGTCGCACAAATCGAGCGCCTCGCCAGTATTGTTCGAGGGCTTGTTCAGGAAAAGCCCGAAAAGGTATACAACTTGAAAGTTGAAGAGTGCCCGGAGTACGTGGCCGAGGGAATCCTGACCCACAATTGCGATGCCTTTGCCGACGGGGTGGCGCTTCTCCTGGTCAAAGGCACTTCAATCTTGAGCGTGCTCGGCGGGAGGAAGTAGTTTCCGGCAGATTGGCAAAATCGAAGGAGCCGACGTGCCCGAGGCGAATCTCGGGATCGAGGCAAAGATAATAGCCGGCGTCCCGCGCCCGCATGGAGAACATGAAGTCCTCGCTCATCCGGCGGCGGTAGGGCTTGCCGTTCCTGCGCCAGTCACGGGCCTCGACCGGCCCCATGGCAAAGATCTCGTGGCAGGTTTCGCCCCGAAATTTCGGGTCATCTACTTCGTAGGCGGTTTCTGGATGCTTCTTGATTAAATCGGTGAAGACCTCGCTCCGAACAGCGAGGAAGCCGGTGCAGACCTCGCCTACGAGCAGGAGACCGGGGAGACTTGAGGGCTCCGACCAGAGACCAAAGGAGTCTCTCCCCGGAGTTTTGAGCGGATAGATCCCCGAGCAGATTTGCGCTCGGTTCATCCACTTGAGGAGTTTCAAAACGTGCTCGGGCTGGAACACGATGTCCGAGTCGATTTGGAGCATGATCCCGCAATTCGTGTGTTCGAGAAACTCATGCACCATCAGATTGCGGGCGTGGGCAATGTCGCAGCCGCCGCCGGGGCAGATATAAAATTCGTAGTCTGAAATCCCGCTGCAAAGCAGCCGGATAATGGACATGGAAGTTTCCCATCGGGTCGATCCTTGCTGACCATTGCCAATGGCCATCCCGAGGAAAACACGGCGGGGGTCGCGTGCCTTCATTTTTTCATGCTTGCGACGATGACCAATTCAAGGCAATAGCAAAAACAAGATGGTCAAGACTGATACCCGGCTAAACTCCCTTGCCGACCTCGCTTTGGGGTTGAACCCGGACCCGTACACTAATCCGTACCAGTCACAGACCATCTCACAGCCCTATACGCTGGCCCTCAGTAACAGCTACACCCCGCTGTCTCTGAACCGCATTCTGCTGTCGTACTCGTACATGACCCAGGGTCTGGTGCAGACCATTGTAGGTCAGCCCGTCGATGACGCTTTTCGGGGAGGTCTTACGATTGTTTCGGACGAGTTGTCGTCGGATGAAATCGGTCAGCTTCAAACGGCTCTCAAACGGTCGCGCCGACAGGATAAGGCGACCAAGTTTCTCTCTCGTCGGGTCAATCCGAATGCCGGCATCAGCATGGGCAGCTCGGATGTAAAGATCGCCATGGATGTCATCAAGTGGGCTCGCCTCTACGGCGGTGCCGGCTTGATCATCAACACCGACCAGAACTACGCGACCGAGCTAAACCTTGAGGCTATCAAGCCCGATAGCCCGCTTGAATTTATTGCCGCTGACCGCTGGGAGTTGATCCTTTCGCAGACCAACATTTACGACCCCCGCAACCCGACCCCGTTCAACTTCTACGGTCTGCCCCTCCATCGCAGCCGCGTCGTCAAGGTGCTGGGTATCGAGGCTCCGAGCTACATCCGCCTGCGCCTGCAAGGCTGGGGTATGAGCGAGATCGAGCGGTGCATCCGGTCGATCAATTCGTTCGTAAAGTTCGAGAATCTGATTTTCGAGCTGCTTGATGAGGCCAAGATCGACGTCTACAAGATCCAGGGTTTCAACGATGCCCTTTTGACCGACGACGGCACGGCAAACACCAAGCGCCGCGTGCAACTGGGCAACCAGTTGAAGAATTTCCAGAACGCCCTCGCGATGGATGCCGAGGACGATTACCACCAGAAGCAGATCACCTGGTCGGGTCTCGCGGAGATTTGGAATGAGCTGCGCCTGAATCTTTCCTCGGCCCTCAAGATCCCGATGAACAAGCTCTTTGGCCAATCGGCTACGGGCTTTGGCGGGGGTCAGGATGCAATGGAGAACTACAACTCCATCGTAGAGCATATTCGCAACGAGGCCGAGCCGGTGGTGCAGGAGATCATTGATCTGCGGTGCCAGCAGCTTTTTGGTTTTGTCCCCGAGTACACCGTGGAGTGGCAACCTCTCAAGGTGCTCGACGGGGTGCAGGAAGAACAGGTTAAGACCTCGAAGCAGCAGCGGATCATGGAGATGTTCCAGCAGCGGATTATCACGGGCCGAGAGGCGACTACGATCCTGCGCAACGAAAAGCTCCTGATGATCGAGACGGAGGTCTCCAAGGGTCTGCGCGATGTGGATCCCGCTCCGGTCGATGAGGCGGCTCCCTCGGATAGTTCAGTTTCCGCCGGCAAGAACGACGTTAAGGCGGCGAAGAAGTGAGTCTGATTTCCTTAGATCCAGTCTTTCACCACGACCGCTATACGGATGCGGTCGTGAAGGAGTTGATTGCGTATCTGAAGGACGTTTTGTTTGACCCGATCAACGACATCTTGGAGGTCAATCAGGTCCGATTGAATCAAGAGCAGGAGGAGAAAAAACACAGCGCCCTGTGGAGCGCCCTCATGGCGGGGCTTATCTGGTATACGGATGGGGTATTTACCGGCGCGTTTAATGCCGCCATCAGCCGCGAACTGCGGGCTCTGGGTGCCCGCAAAACCGCCGCCGGATTCGCTTTGGCGCACGGGGAGATCCCCCTGCCCCTTCGCGCCGCGATCAACCTTTCCAGCCAGCGCAGCGAGCAAGTTCATCAGGCTCTGATTACCACGCTCACGGCCATTGCCCTGTACGCAAAAGACGCTCCAACAGGCATCCCGCTCATAAACACCGTTGACAATATAGTCGATGAACTACAGGAGCAGTTCACCGAGACTGTAGCAAAAACAGATAAATTGCCGTCCGTCCCAAAACTCCCAACCGGAGAAAGGGACGAAATGGCGAGGACTTTGGAGACTGCTACAAGCGAGGCCATCCGCAATTTCACCGTAACCCAAGCTCAAGATCTTCGTGCCAAAGTCAGGGAAAACATCCTCGAAGGTGCGCGTATTGATCGGCTCGCCAAGATTGTCGAGTCGCAGCAAGGCGTTGCGCAAAGACGGGCCAAAGGGATCGCGGAGTTCCAAGTCGCGCATCTCATCGCAACGTTCCGCGAAGTCACTGCCGGCAACATCGGAGCTTCCCGGTATGTCTGGGTCACTCAGCACGACGAGCGGGTGCGTGACGACCACCGCCAGTTGGACGGGAAAACTTTCACGTGGGATAACCCGCCTATTACGAATCGCTCAACCGGAGCCCGTAACCACCCCGGCGGTGACAAGAACTGCCGGTGCGTTGCCCGTCCAGTCCTGAACCTGCTATGAACCTTGCCCTCACTTCGGACGAGACTAATACGCTCCGCGAACGTCACCTGGAACGGTTCAACTTCGCCCCGGATGCCCGCACCTTCGACTGCAAGTTCATCGAACCGGGAATTATTTCCTATCGGGATCAAGGCGGCGGCATCGAGCTTCTCCGCAAAGAGACCATCGACAAGTGCATCGAGACCGTGGTCGGAAATCCGCTTACCATCGGGCACGTCTGGGTGACGGCGGATAATCGGATGGAAGTCGAGAATGGCATCATCCAGCAATTTTATTACGACTCCGACGACGGCTGGTTTCATGTTAAGGGCGTTGTCGATACGCCCCAGGCCAAGGTCGAGATGCAGGTAAAGCGCCCGAGCTGCGGGTATGCGGTCACGTCTTTTGGCCCCAGCGGCACTTATCACGGTATCCGGTACGACAAGGAAATCACCGGCATCCAGTTCAATCACCTCGCCATCGTGGACCGGCCCCGCTACGAGGAAGCTACTTTCCGACTGAATCACTCCAGCAATAACAACTCCCCCGATATGAAGATCTTCAAATTTCTGAAGAAGCTCGTCACCCGCGAAAACGGTGCTGACGGCCAGCCCGTGGAAACCGTCAAAACGGTATCCTCCGAAATCAGCGGTAATACCACCGTTGAAATTGACGGTGTTGAGGTTCGCCTCAACGACCTTGCCGACACTTGGATGAAACAGACCAAGGATGCGGTTGTCCACAAAGCCGAGTCTGACGACGAGGTTGAAATCGACGGCAAGAATGTCCGCATCCACGAGCTGGTAGCGGCATATCGTAAGGGCCGATGCAACGAGAGCGAGGCCGAGAAAAAGGCCGAGAAGGATGAAAAGAAGGACGACGAGAAACGCGAGAATGCGGCTCCCGGCGTGCCGGTCATCAACGCTCCTGCCCCGGTGGTTGCAGATAAAGATTCCAAGTCGTTCAACGCCCTTCAATCGGCGCGTGAGAACAACCAACCCGCAGATTCCGGGTTGTCCCTCAATTCTGGCTCGCTCCAAGACCGCTTGAAGCGTGGCAAGGAGCGTTACTAAACTATAACCAACTCAGGAGAACAATATCATGTGTGCCTTCATCTCACAGGCGATGAATCAGTTCGTCCAAGCCCCCATCCTGGGCTTGGTTGATCAGACTCCCTCGCCCAATGTCATCACTGCTCAGATCCTCCCGACCAGCTCGGCTACCGCCATTCAGGTCGGTTCCGCCGTCAAGCTCGTCGCCGGTACTGCCAGCACCATCCTCGTCGATGTTTGCTCTGGCCCGACCGATGGTCCGGTCTTCGGCGTCATCACCTACAATGCCCGCAAGAATCTTTATTCTGCCGGCGATCTGGTAACGGTTGGCTGCGCGAGCACCTACATTTACCTCAAAGCGTCTGGCACGGTTACCCGCGCTGACAAGGTCACCACGACCGCTGCCACGACTGCCGCTGATCCGGTGGTTGCGACGGTCTCTTCGGCCAGCACCCAGTACATCACTGGTGTTGCGGTGGACACCGGCGCTTCCGGCTCTTTGGTGCGTATTAACATCGCGCCGTCCTTTAACGGGACCGTCTAACTTCAACCAAGGAGACTCACTACAATGAAAAGCGTCCTCTTCCGCCCCACGGGCCGATTCAACGAACTTGGTCAAGAGATCAAGGATCCGGTATTCCTGTCCAATCGTCATACCTCTGGTAAGTCGATCTTCCTAAACGGTGATGCGGCCAATGGCCTCGACACCCGTTACAACGCTGCGGCTTCTGGTCCCGAGAATGCTACGGGTTACCAGATCCTCATCGACACGATGACGTACATCAAGCAGCAGGAAAGTCGTCAGACTTACTACGAGCTTGGTTCCTTCGGCCTGAAGCCGAGCGACTTTGTGCCGATTGCGGTCGGTGACGGTTCCTGGTCGTCCAACATCCTCACCCGTCGCGTCTATCAGAACGCGGGTGATTTCGAGGCCGGTTTGATTCGTCAGGGCAGCAATAACGCCCGCGTCACGAACACCGACGTCTCGATGGATTCGGTCGTCCTCCCGACGTTCATCTGGGAGAATGGTGTGCAGTACACCCTCGCGGAAATCGAGCAGGCTCTCGTGGCCTCGAATTGGGACATCATCGCCAGCAAGCACGCTGCGCGTAACAAGATGTACCAGCTCGGTATTCAGGCGATCACCTTCCTTGGCTCGAAGTCGGGCAGCATGGAAGGTCTGCTCATCAACACCAAGACGAACGTCAACACCTCGTTCATCGCGGCTCCGATCAACGGTCTCAACGCCGCTGGTTTCCAGACCTTCGTCTCGGGCCTGATCTCGGCCTACTGGACGAACACCAACAGCACCGTTCTGCCGAATCGGTTTGTCATTCCGATGACTGACTACCTCGGCCTGATGACGCTGGTCCCCGGCACCGCCGGCACCTTCCCGGTGCCGATGCTGACCTACTTGGAGAACGCCTTCAAGCAGCTCTGCGGTCCTGAGTTCAAGCTCATCGGCAACGCTTACTGCGATGCCTCGAACTCGAACGCTCTGCGTGGCGTCAACAAGTTCACCTACGCCCTCTACCGCCACGAGGCAGAGGCTCTGCGCATGGACATCCCGGTGGACTTCACCGTCACCCAGCCGAACAGCTTGGACAATTTCCACTTCCAGGACGTTGCCTACAGCCAGTTGACGGGCGTCGGCTTCTACAAGCCGCTGGAGACCCTGCTCTTCCAGTACAACGGTTAATCCTATAACCATGGCAACGACCCCAGCCGAACAAATCGTGCGCGTCTACAACCGTAGTCAGCGCACCTTCACCCACGGAGAGTACCGCTTAGCGGGCGGTACTTTCACCGAGGTTCCCGAAAGCGTCGCCCGTAATTGGCAGAAGATGTTCGAGAATGACGTAGTGGAAGCCGGAATCGCCCAGCGTGAGCTGGGCGGTCTCGGTGCGGAACTTGCCGCAGCCAAAACGCGCATTACCGAACTCGAAGCCGAGCTGGCGAAGTTCAAGGAGAAGAAAGTGAAAAAGGACGCGGTCTAATTACCATGGCCTACGAACTTCCAACCATCGGGGATTTCAAAGCGCAGTTTGTGCGAGATTTCCCCTATGCCACCCCTTGGCGGTACAAGGGGATTACGGAAGCTACGGCCACGGCTAATTTGAACGCATCCTATTCCGTAGACAGCATCACGGTTGATACCGCTGGTGCTGGCTACAGCTCCACTCAACCCCCCACCGTCATTATCTATGGCGGCGGGGGAATGGGAGCGGCTGCTACGCCCACGATCACTGGGGGACAGGTTTCCCTGATCACGGTGGACAATAGCGGCTACAATTACCGTCGTGCTCCCTTGGTCTACGTTTCCGTGAACGGGGATGATACCAATCTGGAGCGGGTAACCGATTACGACATCGCCCGAGCCTTTACGGCGGCGCTACAATTTAACTTCACGGAAGGGTTGTTTGGTACGCAGGCGGCATTTGTTTACGCCTACAACCTGCTTGCGGCCCATTACCTGTGCATAACGGTGATTGCCGGCGGCACGGGTCTGAGCGGTCAAGCCACCTGGCTCACCTCATCCAAGACTGTCGGCAACGTGACCGAATCATACTCGATCCCCGACCGGGTGCTAAAGAGCCCCCTCCTTTCTAAGTTGTCCAAAACGACCTATGGAGCGCAGTTCCTCGAACTGATCTCCCCCCAACTTATCGGCAATTTCCAATCCTTCCACCGGGACACCTTGCCGTGAACACGGTGAAGTTCAACTTTCGGATGCTCCATAAACTTCAAGCTCGGCTTGCGGAAGTGGAAAAGCGATCCGTCAAAGTAGGGCTGCTCGCTTCGACGGCTACCCGCGTCCCGACTCGGGGCGACAGGATGACCCACAATCCGAGCTTGGGCGCGGTGCATGAGTTTGGTCTCGCGTATACGATCCGTAGCACGGGGGCCACGGTGGCTATTCCGCAGCGGTCGTTCATCCAGATGCCCCTTGCCCAGCATCTGGACGCCACGGTCAGGAAAGACGATACCGACTGGATCTCTTCCCTGATGACCCGAGGAGTAGCTCGGACGCTCCAGAAGCTCGGCAAGCTGGCCGAGGATACCATCCAGGAGGCTTTTAACACGAAGGGCTGGGGGCAATGGCCCGCTTTGCAACCCTCGACCGTATGGAGCAAGAAACAGAATAAGACGGCCATTTTGATCGAGACGACCCAGATGCGGAAAGCCATAACCTCGGAGGTCATATGATCGGCTCTGTTGGCATTCCCTCGGCCAATCGCTTTTCTATCTCGGAAGGAGCGGTGCAACTGCCGAATATGAGCATGACCGTCCGGGGCTGGTTTCGCCCTCTGACCCTTACGAGGGTGCTCAAAACGATCACGGATTTTGAGATCGTGGAGGCCCGGATCGAACTGTTTTGCCACGGGGTGATCCAGCCTTTCGGTGCTCGCGAATTGAAGATCAAGCCCGAGGGCCAAAGATCTTGGGGTTGGAAAATGCTGCACACTACGCCCGAGGTGACGCTAAGGAACGACGAGGAATTTACCTATCAAGGCAGTCGCTATCGGGTGATGAGTCAGCAAAGCTTTCAGGATTACGGTTACAACACCTACGAACTGGTACAGGACTATAAGTCGAATCCCGAATGACCGAGCCCATCAAAGTCATCGGTGACATCCTGAGATACGAGCTTGGTCTCAAGCCCGATCAGGTACTCCTGTACAACCAGAAATTCGACATCCCGCCGGATTACCGGATGTATATCTGTCTTTCGATTTTGGGGTCCAAACAATTTGCCGGCTACCCGGACTACGATCCAGATCCCATTACCGGGAACCTGGTCGAGACCCAAGTCGTGAACCGGCAGGAAATGATTTCCATCTTGGTTTACAGCCGCAGCGAGGAAGCTCGGGTGCGCAACTGGGAGATCTCGGCGGCACTCGTAAGTGCTTACTCCCAACAGCAGCAGGAAGCTAATTCGATCAAGATCGCCACCCTGCCGGTCTCCATGAATGATGTTTCAGAAGTCGAGGCTACCGACCGGCTAAACCGTTACGCTTTGACGTTTATGGTTCTCGCTGCCTACAAGAAGCAGAAGCCAGTCGAGTATTTCGACACCTTCGCACCACCCGTCATCTTCACTAATCCTTAATTCACCATGAGCTTTATTTCGGTAGACAATTTCGTCAGCGTCTCCGTTTCGACGCCTCCAGTTGGACTCAACCAGTATCAGGTTAATAACCTGGCGATCTTCTCCAAGGAGACCCCGGTCAACGGTTCCATCACGCAAGCTAATCCCGGCATCTATACGAGCCCTGCGGACGTGGCGGCTGATTGGGGCTCCCTTAGCGAAGCCTATGATCAGGCGGTCGCGATCTTCAACCAGACCCCCAACATCCTCGATGGAAGTGGCATTCTGGTGATTTACCCGCAGGGCAGCAGCCAGACGCTCACAGCGGCGATTCAAGACTGTATCACCAGAGCCTTTTTCGGTGGTGCCCTCTGGTGCGGTTACGCCCCCGATGACGCCGCAATCCTCGATGCGGGTGCCGCGTGCGAGAGCCTCCGCGTAAAGCTCTTCGCCAACTCCTATCTCACCTCCACGCTCACCACGACCACCGGGCTCTTCTGGAAGGTTCAGGATCAGACCCTGAATCACACCCGTTGCTTGCTTTACACGGTCGGGGGCACCGCTCTTGCGGCCCGCCTCATGGCGGCGGCTTACGCCGGTCGGGCGCTCTCGACCAACTTCAACGGGGTCAACACGACTTCCACGATGCACGGCAAGAGCCTGATCGGTACTACGGCGGATACCGGCATCACCCAGACGATCCTCAATACCTGCAAAACCCTCGGCGTGGATACCTACCCGCTGGTCGGTGGCGGCGCTCAATACCTGGGCAAGGTATTCTGCACGGGTGGCAACGAGTATTTCGATAACGTCTACAATCTTGATTGGCTGGTTTTCGCGCTCCAGGTTGCGGGCTTCAACGCCCTGACCCAGATCGGCACCAAGATCCCCCAGACCGAGACCGGCATGGCGAGCTTGAAGAACGCTTATCTTCAAACGCTCCAGCAAGGCATCACGAATGCCTTCATCGCTCCGGGCGTTTGGAACTCCCCCGAACTCTTTGGTAGCCCCGTGGCACTTCGTCGCAGCGTCCTCAACACCGGCTACTATATGTACTCGCAGCCGATCAATCAGCAATCGCAGGTTTCTCGCGAAGCTCGCGAAGCCCCGCTGGTGCAGATCGCCGTCAAATATGCCGGCGCGATCCAGTCGAGCAACGTTCTCGTTTCAATCAACAAGTAACCTTTTAAGGAGACGATTACCATGGGCTCTTTCTCACTCACTGGCGCGGACAATCTGGTTTTATCAAATCAACCGATGGTCGATGTGGCCGACGGCGATTGGTTCACACTCACTTTCCCCAATACCCTTGCGGAAGTAAAGACGGGCAAAAACGGCAACAGCATCTTTGCCTCAAACGCTATGGGTCAGCAGGCGGAAGCCACGCTGCGCCTCCTGCGCGGCTCGGCAAATGACCTGTTTCTGGATGCGTTGCTCCAGCAGCAAATCCAAGATTTCTCAACCTTCATCACGCTTTCCGGCACTTTCAGCAAGCGGATCGGTGATGGTCAGGGCAATATCACCCCCGACCAGTACGTGGCATCCGGGGGTATCTTCACCCAAGAAGTTGACGCCAAGTCGAACGCGGAGGGCGACACCGAGCAAAGCGTGTCGGTCTACCGGATGAAGTTCGCCAACGTTCAACGCGCCGCGCAGTAACCACCCACTCCGGGTGAGACAGGGCGAATGTTCTTGGGGTCAAAGGTATTCGCTTAACACGTCGCTAACGTGGGTCTCACCCGGAGTCCTTTGACCCCGGACTTTTATGCAAGACCCCATCACACTAAAAAGCGGGAGCGAGCTGCAAGTCAGCATCGCCCCATTTGCGGCTGGCAACCGCTTGCTAAAGACCGTCGCGAAAGAACTTTCGGCGGTCGAGTTCAACATGGACTTTGGCGAGATCGACCTGTCGAAGATCTCCACCAAAGACATCAACACCTTGAAAAATGCCGTCTTCAGGCTGCTTCAATCCGACGACGTCGAGAAGTCGGTCATGGAGTGCATGAGGCGTTGCCTCTATAACGGGCAGTCGATTCAGCCTAACACCTTCGAGAGCGAAAGCGCACGCCAGGACTACCTGCCCGTGGCGTGGGAGGTGATGAAGGCAAACCTACTCCCTTTCTTCAGCGGCCTCGCTTTACCGTCCTCGGTAAGCGAAAAGCCGAGTTCAAACGTCCAGAAGTCAGAATAGACCTCTCTTCCGACCGGGTATTGGCGCTACGGCTTTGGAAAGCCGGTCTGGGCACCCCCGATCAAATTCTTGCCATGCCATCAGACACCGTGCTGGACGCTTGGGAATACCTGAAGTTCCTTGAGGAATTTGAGGAAACTGCCATGGAAATGAACAAGCCATGAAAGTCGCGGAACTATATGCCCAGTTGGGCGTGAAGGTAGATCCCTCGGATCTCGGTACTCTCAAGGAATTTGAGAAGATACTGAACGGCATTGCGGTAGCCGCCCGGTCGGCGGCTACCGCCCTGCGCAGGTTCTCACGGGTGACCATGAGTGGCATGACTACCCGGACGGCTCCTGCTGCGGCTGCGGGAGCCCCCGTAGCCGCCGGGGCCGTGCCACCGCAAACCCTGCTGTCTACCGTCATAGCCCAAGCGGGCGCGGTAAACCAGCAGGCTTCCGCCCAGGCCGGTACGGCTAATGTGGCGGGCCAGCATCCAAATAACCCGTTTGCTACTGCCTTGGGCAAGTCCCTCGGGTCAGTACTTCTCAAAGCTCTGGGAATCGCGACTCTGGGCATGGCTGTCAAAACTCTGGCATCTGCGCTCAAAGAGATGACCCAAGCCTCAATGGCCGCAGTCTTTGGGGTGGACAAGTTCACGACCCAAACCGGGCTTTCACGGGAAGAACTAAAGCGTTGGGAGTATGTTGCCGCATTGAGTGACGTGACGACCGAGGAGCTTCAAGACACGCTCAAGGGTCTTCAGCAGACTACCCGCCGCATTCAATTTACTGGTGAGGGGGCGACGCCGTTTCTCCAGTTGGGCATCAATGCCATGTCTTCGCCCACCGAAATCATGCGTCAGTTTGCCCAACGTACTCGTGCAATGGACACGGGAACGGCGGTTTACTTTGGCCGGCTCACCGGCATTTCGGAGAACATGGTGTATATGCTCCGAAAGAACGTGGACAATCTGGACAAGCTTTTGCCGGATCGGATGCTGACGGATACTCAGCAGCGAGCCATGATGGATTTGAACACCGAGTGGGCGAAACTCACGTTCAACATCGGGTTGCTTCGGGATAAGTTTGTCGTGGGTTTGGCTCCTGCTTTGACTCGTATCCTAGAATTGATGGACCGCCTGTTGGATTGGCAGATGAGTGCAAAAGACCCCTCGGCGGCGGGAAGAGTTTTTATGTCCCCAATGGGAATGGCTTTTCCGGGTTTGCTTGGCTCAATGAATGGCGGATCTACCACCAACATAAACAACGACATCAAGATCGAGAATCGAGGGACCGGCAATTCTCCCGCAGATGGACGGGCCATGGGACAGGCGCTCATTAAGGAAACTTCCAAGGCGTACTTTCAACGCACTCCCAGCTTCATCGGCGCAGGCTTCTGATCCATGAACATCGTCCCCACCAACGATCCCAGCATCTACGCAGCCCTCAACACGCTCGTGTTGAATCAGCAGCAGTATGCTTTGGTGCGGCCCGACAATCCACCTCCTGGGATCGCCGGCTTTCTGTTCGACGTGGTAGATGATGATAGCTCGGAGCTGGAAAGCGACATCACCGATTACTTCATCGAGGACAATTCCTCGATTCAGGATCATATCGCCCTTCGACCGGAAACGGTGACGATCTCGGGGAAGATAGCTGAACTGGTTCAATCGGTAGTGCAGAACAAACCAATCTCCAAAATCGGTAATCCCCTCCCACTGGTCGGAGGTTTGATCCCTGTTCTCACTCCGCAGGCGGTTCAGAACGAAACAGCGGCTGCGGAAAACACTGCCCAGAGTAATGCGGCGATCACCTCCAACGAGAGCCTCTGGGGATACTACAATTCTCGTTCTCCCCAGCAGCCTTCCCAGACCAAGCAGAGTTACATCTACGGCTACTTCTACCAACTCTGGAAGGGTCGCCAGTTGTTCACCGTGGAAACCCCCTGGGGCTATTTCACGAACATGGCGATCCAAAGCATTTCCGCCACTCAGGGTGCGGAGACCCGGTTCGTCTCGAATTTCACGATTACCTTCAAGAAAATCCGGGTGGCTCGGAGCATCACGATCAATCCGGGTTCCAACGCCGGAAGATCGGTCTTTCAGGTCGCGTCGGAAAATCCCAATGGGACCATTGGGCAACTCACTCCTACCTCGCTTCAACTTCGACAAATTGAGAATCAGATGACGCCCGGTCGCCCTTTCGGTCCTGCACCTTTCCTATGAAACTGCTGACCGGATTTACTTCACAGCCCAAGCAATCCGCCACTTTTTATCTGAGTGACGGTGCTCCGGTGTATTTTTATATGCAATACAACGAGCAGCAGACTGGCTGGTTTGCCAATCTGATCTGGGGAGACCGGGAAATCAACGGGCTGCGTTTAACTACCTCACCCAATCTGCTGCTAAAGTGGAGGCACTTGATACCTTTCGGGCTGGCCATCCTCACCGACGATAACTCTGAGCCACTCAGCCTGGACGTTTTTTCTACCGGAACCGCCAAGATGTATCTCCTGAACGCCGATGACGTGGGGGCAGTTTCCACTTCGGTGTTCTCCCCCTGATGGAGAAGTTCAACAGGATCTATTCGCTGCGGGTTGAAGTGGATAATGGGGTCAACACGTCCCCATTGCGCTCACAGTTTTTGGCGAACAAGAACATCGAGATTACCCTGCCGTACTCGGTGGAGTTTTCAATCTCCCGGCGTACCCTGACTTCTGCCCAGACCGGGACATTCAGAATCTACAACCTCGGGCCGGAACAGCGGAATGCGATCCAGAAGGACTTTTTTCAGTTTACTCAGCTCCGGTCCATCCAGTTTTTCGCCGGCTACGATTCCCCCAATGGGAAATTCATGCCCAAGGTATTCGACGGCACGGTGGTGACCGCATACAGTTACCGTGTCGGTCGGGACTGGATCACCGAGATCGACGCTTTTGACGGCGGTTGGCAGATGGCTACCGCCAACGGAGTGTCGATCACCTTGGCTCCCGGCACCACCGCTTCCCAGGTCGTTTCCCAGCTTGCGGCGCTTTTACCCAAGATGTCGGGGTCGGCCATCGTGGGCAACTTTCCTTACGCCAATAAACGAGGGGAAGTCCTCTTTGGGAATGTCTGGGATCTCCTGATTCAGAAATCGAATGGCCTCGTCACCATCGACAACGGGCAAGTAAAGGCATTGCAGTTGAACGAAGTAATCCTCGGTTCGTTACCTCTGATTTCCCCCGAGAGCGGCCTTCTGGGCAGTCCCAAACGCACGCCTTCCACGCTGGAGTTTGACATGATCTTCGAGCCCCGGCTCACGGTCTCCCAAGTCGTGCGGCTGGAGAATTTCAGCAACCCCAAGTACAACCGCAACTGGAAGGTCATTGGCTTTGAGCATCGCGGGACCATTTCTCCGTCGGTGGCGGGGCAATGCCTTACCAGCGTTCGTCTCTGGTTCACTCTGGAGGATCTCCAGATCATCACCGGAAATGTTGTCATATGAGTACCCAGATCGCCTCACCCGTCGCCCCCGACCTCCGGGCACTTTTGGACTCCTTTAAGCAGGAAGTCATGGTGACCCTGAACGCCCATTCGCTGGGCGAGGTGGTGTCATATGATGCCACCAAAGCCACTTGTACGGTGAAGGTAAAGACTCTGCGGCAGTTCAACGGGACATACCTCGAATACCCTATTCTGACCGACTGCCCGGTTTTCCAGATCATGGGCGGGCCGACCTATATTTCGGTGCCTATTACAGCGGGCGATCCCTGTCTGATCCTCTTCAATGACTGGGACATCGACAACTGGTTCACGACCGGCAACACGGCGGTTCCCAATACTCCGAGAACCCATAGTCTGAGCGACGGGTTAGTGTTGGTCGGGTTTCGCAATCTAGCCAAAACCCCGCCGGTTACCAGCAGCGATTCCCTGCTGCTGATCCACAATACAGCCAACGCCAGGGTCACGGTCGGCGCTACTACCAGCATGACTATCGGGAGTCAGCAGGTAACCCTGAAAGCCAATGGGAAGGTTTCCATTGCCAATTCAGCCGGCGACCAGTTTAGGACAGCTATGGACTCCCTGTTTACAGCCCTAACCGCTTGGGTCAACACAGGTGGCTCGACACCGAACGCTACAACTGTTACGGCCATCAACAGCGCGAAAACCGCCTTCGACGCTATTTTCGACACATGATGGTTTTTCGAGAAATCTCCGCTGCGAATGACTGGGCCTTTGGTCAAGGCAGGGGTAGCTACCTGACCCGTGAACGGGCCGTGGGCGCGAACATCAAGACAAGACTCCTGTTTTTCCTGAACGACTGCTTCTTCGCCATGTCCACCGGCATCGACTGGTGGAATCTGCTTGGGACCAAGAATCCCGCTGCGCTTAACAACATCCTGATCCAGACGCGCCAGGTCATCGCCAGCAGTGAAGGCGTGGTGCGGATTAACTCGGTCACGGTGGATTTCGACTCGAAGAACCGCAGCGTCACGATCAACTACAACATCGACTCAACCTTCAGCCGAGGCGTCACCGGCAACGTCACCACGCCCTAACCATGCCCGCAAACGCTGTCACCTTTACGGGTCTCACGACCCAGACGCTCCCCGAGATCATTGACGAGATCAAGAACGGCACCGCCGACTATCCGGGGATGTACCAGATCTACGGGCCGACGATCAACGTGGAGCCCAACTCCCCGGACGGGCAGATGATCAACATCGTTGCCCAGGCGAAACTCGATATGCTGGAGTTTGTCCAGCAGGTGTTCACGGGCTTCGACCCCGATCAGGCGGTTGGCGTGGTGCTTGATCAACGTTGCGCCATCAACGGAGTTTTCCGGCAAGCGGGCACCTATACTTACACAAACGTCAGCGTGGTGACTTCCCAGTCTCTTACCCTGCCGGGATTGGACACCGCCCCCAATGCCCCGTTCACCGTCTCGGATGCGGCGGGCAACCGCTACTTTCTTGTTGTAACGTACCCGACTGGCGGCGCTGGCACCTTCTCCCTGCAATTCCGCGCCGAGAACCTGGGGCCGGTCACGCCGGTTGCCAACACGATCACCATTATTTCGACTCTGACGCTTGGCGTCACGAGCGTAAACAACCCCACGACCGCCGGCACCGAGGTTGGGACGAACGAGGAAAGCGATTACGCCCTGCGCATCCGGCGCAGCCGCTCGGTCGCTCTGGGCAGTCAGGGCTGGGTCAGTGGTCTTTACAGCGCCATCCTAGACATTGTCGGCGTCTCCTCCGCTCTCGTACTGGAAAACATCGGCAGCACGACGGATTCCAACGGCATCCCAGGTCATAGCATCTGGGTCTTGGTCGATGGGGGTAACGTGGATCTGATCGGTGAAGCGATCTACAACAAGCGCAACGCGGGTTGCGGCATGAAGGGGACGATCACGGTTACCATCAACCAAATCGACGGCACGACCTTCGACGTGAAATTCGACCGCCCCGTGGCCGAGACTCTTTGGGTCAGCTTCAATACCGCCGCCATAACGGGCTCGACTGCCCCCGACGATACCTACATCCGCAATCAGCTCATCGCGGCGTTTAGTGGCACGTACAGCGGCATTGTGCCGGTCAGCAGTACCCTGCTGGAGCAACTCAACTACAAGATCGGTCAGAGTGCCTCGACGTCGGCAATCGTGGCGTTCATCAATGCGATCTCGCCCAATACCGCCGTCTCCTCGGAGGGCGTCTCGAATACCAATAGCAGTTACGTCTCCTTGAAGACTCTGGCCGCGAATAAACTCTGGAGCCCGGATTACACCCGCATCAAGATCAACGGAGTCGTAGGCCCGTAATCCATGCTCCTTCGCGAACTCACCGACTACTACGCGGCGGTACTCGTCTACGAGTACCGCGCTCTGCCGAATGCTACCCGGCAGATGCAGCTTTACACGAAGCAGGCGGTCGGTGATCTGCTGGCGCAATCGGTGCGCGACGCCTTCAACCTCGACACCGCCATCGGGGCGCAACTCGATGTCCTCGGGAAATACCTCGGCACCAGCCGGCAGATCTCGGCGGGTCTGGTTCTCCCGTATTTCGGCTGCTGGAATTACACTAGCACGCATTCTCCCGCGAACTATCAGGGTACGTGGGTGCCGGCGACGAACACTCCGACCCTGCCAACGGCATCTACCGTCACGGGTAAATGGTACGCCGTTCAGGTCAATAGCACCTCGACGACCCCGATTGCAGCCACTTTTGCGCCAGGAGATCTGATCTACTCCAACGGCACCACTTGGGTGAAGGTAGCATCCTCGGTGGATAACGGTAACGGTCTGACGGATTACACCAATCTGGCGACCAACACGTCGGGATTTTTTCTCAGCTATCTCAGCTCGGATCTTTCCACCACAGACTTGTCGGATGCCCAGTATCGGGTCGTGCTGAAACTTCAGGCGATCAACAGCACGAACGACATGACCTTGGCCGGAATTATGTTGGCTTTAGAGAGGTCTTTTGGAAACCAATTCCAGTTGATCGACAACAAGGATATGACGTTGACGTACAACGTCACGTACCTATCTCCCCTTTCGCCCGCGATTCTGGCGCAGTTCCTCCCCCGTCCGATGGGTGTGGGTATTACCGTTAATGGCTTTACTCCGACGCCTCCTCCGGTTACGGCAGCTCATATCACGACGCAAGCGGGCAACTGGCTGGTAACTCAAGCCGGCGATTCCCTAATCACTCAATAAAATGTCCGACGTCAAAATCACCGCCCTTCCCACCGCCAGTACCGTCACCACCTCCACGGTGCTGCCTACGGTCAACGTGGGCACCGACATCACAGAGCAGGCAACAGTGAGTCAGTTGGCCAACGCCCTATTCTCGTCAGTCTCGTCGGGCACTTACGGCAGCTCCACCTATGCTCCGGTGGTGTCGGTGGATAGTCTTGGTCGCATCACTGCCATCAGCCAAACGGCCATCAGCGGTGGAGGAGGCGGCTCGACCGCAGGCGTTTTCAACGTCCGCAATTACGGAGCGGTTGGTGACGGCACTACAAACGATTACGCGGCCATCAACTCGGCTCTGGTCGCCTGCTGCGCGTTTCTGGGCGGCAAAGGCGGCACGCTTTATTTTCCGTCGGGAGTCTACTACATCGGTACGGCGCTGACGCTCGTCAACCGCACGGGCAACATCACGGTACTCGGTGACGGTCCCAAGACTTCGGTCATCAAATCGGCGGCTGGCGTCAGTTGCATCAACTTCAATTTCGACCAGGTTTCAGCCGAGCAGCCCTACGCGCCGACCATCGCGAATCTGGGCTTCCGGTGCGCGGGTGCCGGCCCCAGCGGCACGGGGGCGGTAGTTATCAGTTACAACGTCCCCGGTGGTGTCAGCAATTACCACCTCGCGTCCGGTCCTACGATTACGAACTGCGAAGTCCGTAGCGTCGATACTTCGCTGTACTGGGTGAACGGCATCGACATTACTTCCGCGTGGAACACCCGGATCGTGGATTGCTTCATCTCCGGTTACTCGGACGGCAACTGGAACAATCTTACCGGCGTCGGAATTTTCTTCCACAAGAGCTGCGTCAATTCGAGCGTCGTCAATACCCAGACCTGCTTTTTCCGTCGCGGCCTCAAGTTCGATGCCACCACGGTTCCTTCCCAGGGTCTCACGGTTACGGACTGCAATTTTATCGCGGTTACGTCCGCCGGCTACTTTGACTGCGCGGGTGGGCTGGGCTACAATCTGGGCAGCATCACCTGGACCGGCGGCATTGTGGATCTCCGCATCGCCGGCACCGCCAGCGGGGCGCAGGCGTTTTACGCCAAGAATGTCGATGACGTGATTATCTCCGACGTCGAGTTCGTGACGGACACAATTAGCGTGAGTTCCTACGGCGTGTATCTGGATACTTGCACCGATGTCTCGATCAGCAACTCCGTGTTCTACGGATTTGCCGGTTACGCCTCGGTCTACACGGTCAACACTTGCTCGGCCATCCAGGTACTCGGCAATCGGTTTGTACTCTCGACTCCGCAGTTGAATCTCAGCGCGGCAACCTCGGGTTCCCTTTACCGGGATTCGATCCTCCAATCCACGACCGACAGCTTTACTGACGCGGGTACGAACAACATCGTGGAAGGCGCATTGGCTGGAGTGACCACGGTGGTGTATCGAAATACCGACCAGAGCATTCCGAACAGCACCGAAACGCTGCTGACTTGGACGACGGAGCTAATTCCTTCCCAATATGGAATCTGGGCGCTATCGCCCGATCCGGGTAAGATGAAGATCCCCACGGGGGCTAAGAAGGTTCAGTTGACGGTCAACATCCGATGGTCGTCTTCAATCATCGGCGGGTATCGGGAAGTAAAAATCAAAGACGACAACGGCAGTGAGGTTTGGGCGTCATCCAGCATCGCCGCGCTGACGGGAGATCAATCCCTCACCACCCCGGTTATTCCGGTGGTCTCTGGCATGACCTGCTTTACGGTTACGGTCACTCAGACTACCGGAGGAGCTTGTCCCGTCCGGGGGGTCAAGGGCACCAACTTCACGCTGAAAGTCATCGCTTAATACCATGTCGCTTACTCAACCCATCCCCCGGACCACTCAGAAGATCTTTGGCGACGGGCTGACCGTCTCGAACAATGTAGCGATCTGGGGCTCGCTCGCCGCCGGGTCTCCCGCCTACTCGGGGGATCTATCGACCATCCAGTCGCTTTCGACGTTTGAGCAGGGTTTGAACGGGGCGGTTATTGGCAACCGCTCGCCGGCCATTCAGGATCTGAACGGGCTCTTTTACCTGATGACGGCGCAGATCGCTTACCTGCTCCAGAACGGCGTCCCTTCCTGGGACACCGGCACGACCTACTACACGAACCAGTTCTGCCGCGTAGGTACGGTTCTCTTCGTCAGTCTGACCAACGCCAACGTGGGCCACGATCCGACAACCGACACCAACAATTGGGCTCCCTACTTCGCCAAGGCGACGGGGCCGACGCTGGCGGCGGCATGGGTAGTCTTTGACGGGATCAATGACAGCTCGCCGGGATCCTCCCGTATCATCAACTCCTTCAATGTCAGTTCTATCGCCCACAATAGCACGGGCGATTACACGATCAATTTCGACAACGCCCTGCCAAGCGCCGACTACGTCTTTAGCGGCTCCTGCGGAGTAGAAAACGGCCAGCCCTCCTCGGTGCCCGCAGATCAGGGTCTCGTCGTCAATGCCTCGGGCACGAACACAGGCGTCCGCAGTACCACGCAATGCCGCCTTTACACCATCGACTCTACCAGTCGTTCTGCGGTTGCGAGTGGCTGCGTTAGCGTTCTATTCTTTGGATCTTGACCCATATGACATACGATACCGACAAACTGAAAGTTAAACTCGCGGATCTCACTGAGCGCCGCTCCCAAACCGAAAAGGCTCTCCAAGAGATGGAGACTAAACGGCAAAACGGATTCGCCACCCTCAACGCCATCACTGGAGCTATTCTCGTCATCGAAGAGATGCTGAAAGAAATCGAGCCCCCGGTTCCCAAGGAATAATCTTCTCATGTCCACGTTCTATCAAATCCCCATTCGGTGCCGGCTTTCGATTGTCTCGAATCCGCCGGCCTACCCGATTGACGACAATACTGGTCAGGCTCCTAAGTTTTGGCGCGGCCAGGATGTCTCGATTCAGGTGGGGGTTTTTGACGCGGACAACAATGCAGTTGATCTGTCGAACGTCGCTTCGCTCCAGATCACTTTTCGGAGAACGCCCACATCCGTTGCTTATGCTGCGACGGATGTGGTGGATAGCCGAGACATCATTCCCACCATCTCCTACGCGGGTTGGTCGGCGGGGACAACGCAGCAGGCGACGTTCAATTTGCCGGCGGCGCTGACGGATCTCTCGCTGGACGGCGGGGACAGCTTGCCCTACTGGATGGACATTCGAGGCTATACCTCTACGGGATCGGTCCTCGTCTACGGAGCGGGCTACGTAACCGTGTATAACCCCGGCAATGCGGTCGAGCCTATCTCTAGTTTACAGGTTGTTTCGCAGGGCACGACAAACAACAGTACCGGGGACTCCACGATCCTTCCCTTGAAGCAGATCCACACCCAGAAGATCGTGATCACGGGTGCGGCTCGGACTTCTCGGTTTATCATTTCTGATGGCAGCAGCTACCGGGGTGCCCGCGTCACCCTGTCTTTTACACTGCCGAGCATGGCCGGGATCGTGCTAGAAGTGTACAGTGAGATCCTTAGCGGGTCTCCCCTGACCAGTTTTACCACCGACGGGGAAGTGCGCACCATGACGCAGGATTTTGAATTTAACGGCTTAGATTGGACTGCATTAACCGCTACGATCCCCGCTTTTTAACCATGTCCCTCAAGATCAACGTCCAGAAGGAATCCGGTTCCAACGAGGTCACATCCAATCTCGTTGTTGGTAATGGTAAAAGCATCTCTGCCACTGGCACGGGTGTCATCACTGCCACGAACCTCACGGGGGATATTGACGCTTCGCAGGTGTCTACGGGCACCCTCGATCCAGCGCGACTCCCTTTGGGGCTGGGCACGGACACTGCTCCAGCGAATGGAAAGATTCTGATCGGTAATAGCTCGGGCTATACCGCCGCAAACCTGACCGCCGGGACCAACATCTCGATTTCCAATTCGGCGGGGGGCATCACGATCAATAACACGCTGCCGAGCGGCCTGATTTATCAGGGCTTGTGGAATGCCCTGACCAACACTCCGACGCTTACCAGCAGCGTAGGCACTCAGGGGTACTACTACGTCGTCAATGTCGCAGGCACGACCAACCTGAACGGAGTCACCGATTGGCAGATCGGGGACTGGGCGATTTTCAATGGCTCGGTCTGGCAGAAGATCGACAACTCCGACCAGGTGACGTCGGTCTTTGGCCGGCAAGGTGCGGTTGCATCCGCGAGCGGTGATTACTCGGCCTCGCAGATCACCAACGTCCCATATTCGGGGGTCGTGGCTACAGACGTCCAAGCGGCCATCAATGAGCTTTACGACGACATCCAAGCCACCGAACAAGCTCTGACGGCTTACGTCACGAACGCGGAAAGCTTTTCCATTACCCGGGGTCAGGTGGTTTACCTTTTTGGGGCGCAAGGCGACCGGGCTTCGGTCAAGCTGGCTTCAAATCTGACCGAGGCAACCAGCTCGAAAACGTTTGGCGTCGTAGCGGATGCTTCGATTGCGGCAGGACAGACGGGGTATATCCGTTGCCAAGGTGTCGTCACCAATCTGAACCTGGGGGCTTATACTGCCGGTGACGCGGTGTACCTGGGATCAACTCCCGGTAGCTTTACTGCCACCAAGCCCTCCGCGCCAAACCACCTGGTTTACGTGGGCATAATTCAGCGAGCCAACAACGGCAACGGGCTCATGTACGTCAAGATCCAGAACGGCTATGAGCTGGACGAGATCCACGACGTTCAGATCACCGCCCCAAAGCTGGCCGGTCAAACGCTACTTTACGACGCCACCAACGCCCTTTGGAAGAATGCCCGTCTGACTGCCGGCACGGGCATGACGGTTACCAACGCGGATGCGTCGGTAACCCTGACTCCGAATTTTGCGGCTCCTCCGATCATTGGCAACACCACTCCCAACGTCGTTAATGCGACGACTCTGAATGCCACCAGCGTAGCGGCTAC
>CAIYUD010000105.1 GCA_903929325.1 uncultured Opitutia bacterium
CCAACAATCAAGCGATCATGGCGCGTATCAGTAATGTCCTTCAGGATGCGCTTCGCATTATCTGCCGGACGTAATCCAGTGACGGGTAGTAAGGGTAAATCTAAACCTGTTAATTCAATGAAACGTGTCGCTGTTTGAACAGCGCGCACAAACCCACTGTGCTCAACGACGCGGAGATCGCGCAGTGATTTTAAACTCAGGGACTCGACCAAGCACTTCACCTGCAGCTGGCCCTTTTTCGTCAACGCCCGCTCGGCATCAGGAGTGCCCGGAGCCGCCTCGGCGTGACGTAAGAGAAAGAGGCGCATGCGTTCGGCTTGAGTTAAAGAAACAGGCAGGGGAAGTAACTTCAAGCGTGGTTGTGCCCTCCGCCAACAAGGCCAGGCCCGAGAAGAAACTTTTCAAAAAAAAGCCTGATGCAGTCGGCTAATAAGTAAAAAATGCCTCCTAGATAGGCATAAACACTAGGGTAAAACGCCCTATAGTGAACACTTGTTCATTTTACTTGCCATCAGCCTTTTCTCTTACAAATTCACATCCCTTAACCCACGACACCTATGTCATCCGCAAAAGCCGACGCCTCTGAAAAGAAGGCCCACTCTCACTCAGCCTCTGAGCAGGCTGCCGACCGCAAGACGATCGATCTCGCTCTTTCCGCCATCAACAAAACCTACGGCGACGGCACTCTCATGCGTATGGGAGAAGCGACCAAAATGGCCGTGTCCAGTGTCTCAACTGGCTCAGTGGCCATCGACCTCGCTCTCGGCGTAGGCGGGCTTCCACGTGGTCGCATCGTCGAAATCTTTGGCCCAGAATCTTCCGGTAAAACCACCCTCTGTCTCGCCGTTATCGCTGAAATTCAGCGCCAAGGCGGCAATGCGGTCTTTATCGACGTCGAGCATGCCCTTGACCCCCGCTACGCCAAAGTTGTCGGCGTGGACCTGGACAACCTCCTCGTCTCCCAGCCCGAATCGGGCGAAGACGCTCTCAATATCACAGAAACCCTGATCCGCTCCGGAGCTGTCGACGTCGTCGTCATCGACTCAGTCGCCGCACTCGTTTCCAAACAAGAACTCGAAGGGCAAATGGGTGATGCCACCGTGGGCGTTCAAGCACGCATGATGAGCCAAGCCATGCGCCGTCTGACTGCCGCGATTAGCCGTACGAATTGCATCTGTATCTTCACGAATCAAATCCGTGAAAAAATCGGCGTGATGTTCGGCAGCCCTGAGACCACTCCGGGTGGCCGTGCCTTAAAGTTCTTCTCATCTATCCGCATCGACATTCGTCGTATCGGCCAGATCAAAGAGCCGACAGGTAAAATCGTTGGCAATCGGACCCGCGTGAAAGTTGTCAAAAACAAGGTCGCTCCTCCTTTCACCGAATGTGAATTCGATATCATGTATAACGAAGGTATCTCTCGTACAGGCTCAGTGCTCGATCTCGGCATCGAACACAAGATCCTGGAAAAGAAAGGCGCCTGGATTGCTTACAACGGACAACTCATCGGCCAAGGTCGCGAAGCTGCCAAGGACCACCTTCAGAAGAACCCTAAAGTTCTCGCTGAAATCCAGAAGATTATTCTCGAGAAGGTCCAGGTCGTGGGCGGCATGACACTTGGTGCGAGCGCTGAAGCTGCTGCCGCCGAGTAATCCTGACTTCAAAGGTTGGGTTGAAAGCCGCACCGGGGTGCGGCTTTCCCATTTATGGTAGAGTCGCTTGCCTCTATCAAAAAATCTGTCATGTTATTGAGTCCCTGCAGTGTTTGACACCTGCGGCAGCACCCTTCTCCCACGTACATACTAACGGGAGGCAGCGACCCGACCGGCCTCGTCTGAGCCGGGCTCCGCGCCACCCACTTAACCTAGGGAAACACTGGGGCTCCAATGCAGAATCGGCACAGGCGGGGACTCTTTTTTGGAGAGACTAATTGGGGAGCCTAAAGACTAAGGACTAAAGAAGCTCCCGAGGAGGGGGCGGTCAGCTCGACGCCCTTTCGACATCGCACCCTTTCGCTGCCTTTAGTCCTTAGTCTCTCTTTTGTCCTTAGTCCTTAGTCTTTAGTCTCGCTCTGGGCGCCGCGCTGCGGCGCTCAGATCAGCCCCGCCTCGCCAAAACTAAACCAGCCTTTGGAGGTTGGGTCTGACTCGGGACGACCGACAATCACATGGTCGAGCAATTCCACGCCGATCATTCGCCCAGCTTCGACGAGCTGACGCGTTACCGCGCGGTCGGCATGACTTGGAGCCGGATCACCACTCGGGTGATTGTGTGCGACAATGACAGCTGCCGCGGAGTGACGAAGAGCCTGCCGAAAAACTTCGCGCGGGTGCAGAAGCGAACTTGTGGCCGTTCCTGAACTGACTTCGTGCAAGGCCAACAAACGATTACGTCGGTTTAAACACAGGGCCCAACATTTCTCGACCGAGAGTCCTGACGCCAATGGCTCGAGGCGCGTCCAAACTTTTGCGGGTGCATCGAGTCGTTCGCCTGGATCGTGAGCTCGCTCCCTTACCCTTCGGGCAATTTCTAATGCAGCCACCAACTCAGCTGCTTTCGCAGGACCAAGACCCTGTACCCTCGAGAAGTCTGGTATCTCCCAGGCAGCGAGTGCTGAAAGCCCACCCGACTCACCCAGTATCGCATCGGCGATAGACTCTGGGGGGCGACCGCGCGCAGTTGGCCCTACCATTAAGGCAAGCAGTTCGGAATCAAGTAAAGCTCGCGGCCCTAGGCGACGCAGGCGCTCACGCGGTTGATCATCAGCAGTCATACCCCACCCTGTCAGCCAATGGTTTCAGCGTAGAGCGCCGTAATACCTTAGCTAAAAGACCTTAGGTACGGTAGCGGTCTAAGATTTTTTGGTACGCAGGCTCAACTGAACTAGCATCACCCGCTGACAGGCCAAGATCCTTCAGGAGACCGTCGCGGAGTCCATAAATCCAGGCATGGACTTGTAGGGGCTGTTTACGTGCCCATGCATCTTGAACAATGGTCGTCGCACAAACATTACGCGCCTGTTCGACAACATTGAGTTCACAAAGTGTATCCAACTGAGCTGGCCCTAGCACAGAACGAATCGCGAGTTCATGACGCATCCGAACGTCGGTGATGTGGCGCAGCCAGTTGTCGATCAGGCCTAACTTGCGCCCTTCAAGTGCCGCCTGAACCCCGCCGCAGCCATAGTGACCACATACAATGATGTGCTCCACTTTGAGAACTTCGACGGCGTACTGAATAACCGATAAGCAATTCAAGTCTGTATGCACAACGACATTGGCTACATTGCGGTGCACAAAAAGCTCTCCGGGAAGCAGTCCAACGACTTCGTTCGCAGGCACGCGACTATCTGAACAACCAATCCAAAGGTAACGCGGGCTCTGTTGCGCTGAAAGTGTTTCAAAAAACTTCGGCTTCGTCCGACGAATATCCTGAGACCATTCCCGATTGCGCGCGAAGAGATCTTGAGTTGAAGGCATGTCAGTGCCTCAGTCCGCCCACTGACCAAGGCGTTGCAAGCCATTTCGGAATTAACAAAGCGAACCCAGGGCCCAACGCTCTCTATTAGGGTTCCTTAACCGTCTTCGCGAAGAATTTCGCGCGGGGATGAACCGTTATCAGGACCCACATAACCTTCTTGCTCCAAATTATCCATGATGCGAGCGGCACGATTGTACCCAATAGATAATCGGCGCTGAAGCATTGAAACAGACGCGCGGCGCGTGGTGCGAATAATCTCCCAGGCTTTCGCTGCCATCGGATCTGAACTTGGGCCGCTCCCATCAGAGTCGCCGCCTTCACCGGGTTCATTCGCACGGTCCAAGGCTTCTTGGACTTCGCTCAAGAACTCAGGCGGCCCATTCTTTTCGCGAATGAATGCAACGATGCGGCTAACATCTTCGTCTGATATAAATGAGCCCTGCACGCGTTGCAGGGAAGCTGAGCCAGGCGGCAGGAAAAGCATGTCGCCAAAGCCGACCAACGTCTCCGCTCCGCTCCGATCAAGGATTGTGCGTGAGTCGACATTCGCAGCTACCTTAAAGGCAATGCGTGTTGGGAGATTCGCTTTAATCAATCCCGTGATGACGTCAGTGGATGGACGTTGTGTAGCCAAAACCATATGGATGCCGGCGGCTCGGGCTTTCTGAGCAATCCGTGCTACCGCCGTTTCAATATCTTTTGCCGCAACCATCATTAAGTCCGCCATCTCATCGATGATACAGACAATGAATGGCAATTTTTCTTTGGGAATTTCCACCGCAGCCACTGGTCCTTCGGCGACTGCCTCGGCGGCAGCTGCACGCTCATCGGGCGTTAGATTGAGTTCTTCCTGCTTGGCTTTCGCAGCTTCTTCGACGTCGCGGGTGATCCGGGCGTTAAAGCCCGCCAAGTTACGTACATTCACTGCTGCGAAGATACGGTAGCGACGCTCCATCTCGGAAATAAGCCATTTCAATGCCGCAGGAACCTTCTGAGGGTCGGTGACGACAGGAACTAATAAATGAGGGATCTCATTGTAGACCTGCAACTCGACAACCTTTGGGTCGACCATGATTAAGCGCAAGTCGGCCGGCGACATCCGGTAGAGCATCGAAATAAGCAGCGTGTTAATGCAGACCGACTTACC
>CAIYUD010000106.1 GCA_903929325.1 uncultured Opitutia bacterium
CCCAAGAGACGCCGACCTTGCGCTGGGCTTCTTCATCAGGCCCACATGCCTCGAGTTCACCCACCAAGGCAGAGGGGATTCGAGCCTTACAGAAACCGCAGAAATTACGCGCCTGCTTCAAAGAAAGCACTGGCATGATACCAGGAAGGATCGGCACTGAAATGCCTGCCTTACGTGCACGGTTAACGAACTGAAAGTAGTCTTCGTTATCTAAAAAAAGTTGAGTCGTGATAAAATCCGCTCCCGCCGAAACCTTCTGCGCGAGAAAATGAATGTCTGCCTGGTCGTCGATGGATTCGGGGTGACGTTCAGGGAATCCCGCGACGCCAATTGCAAAACGGCCGGGCCGTTCAGCGTTGATTTGCCGCACAAGCTCCTGCGCATGCACAAATCCTTCTGGGTGCGGAGCGAAAGCGTTCTGCCCTTTAGGTGGATCACCTCGAAGGGCTAGAATGCCCGAGAATCCAGCCGTATCATATTGAGCAATGATTGAAGCCAGCTCTGCACGGGAGTGGCCGACGCATGTGAGATGACCGACGAGCGGAATGCCAAGCTTCACTAGTTCGGTTCCGTAGGTAATGGTTGTATCACGGGAACTGCCGCCGGCTCCATAGGTGATGGAAGCGAAATCGATACCAAGCGGCTTGAGTTTCGCCGCCACCTTCAACATGCGCGCCCCGCCTTCCGCATCCTTGGGCGGGAAAAACTCGACCGAGACCGTGGGTCGCGGGGAGCGCAGGCGTTGCAGAAGGTCAGATGACATTAATTCAAATCAATACATCATGATACATTGATGCAAATAAATAAAGCTTAAGGGGCTTTATCGGCATTACCTGGCAACTCCAAGGGAAGTGCGACGTGGTAAGCCATAACCATCCAGCAGAGCATCACAGGGTAAAGGACTACCACAAAGGCGAAGCTGCCTCCAATGCCCAAGAGCACACCGAGCCAAACCGGGAGCAGTTTCTTCACGACTAAGACGCACACAGGTATCAACACACAGATAATAGAGGCGACATACCCAATAGAGGTCGTGCCCGTGTAGAATCCATCTGACTTCGAAAGATTCATCCCGCAACCCGTACAGGCGGGCTGCAATTTAAACCAAGAGCGCAGCAGACCCCAGCTTCCGCAATTAGGGCACGCACACGTCAAGCCACGTGCGACAATCTGCGTTCGGCTAATAGACATCACGGCGATTAAAGGGCAGGAATGGTAAAAACGAAAGCGGGAAGCGTGTCTCGAGCGATCCGTCGGCTTCTCACCCCAATAACTTCTTCCAACTTTCCGCCTAATCACCCATAAAACCGCCTATGTCAGCATGGTTCAATCCCGCCCGCGAACTCGACGCCCTTATCCGTCGCGTGGCCACCTCCGTGCCGGCACTCGGGGCTGACTTCGACCCGCAAGTTCGACCAGCGACGGATACGCGCCATGGTGATTTTCAATGTAACGGCGTACTAGCCGCGGCTAAAATCGCTAAACTTAATCCTAGAGCACTTGCGACCGAACTTCTCGCAGCACTCGAAACAGAAGGCACACTGAAGAAGGCAGGCATTGAGTCTGATGTCGCCGGACCCGGCTTTATTAACTTTCGCCTAACGCCAGCCGCGTTAGCGGAGTGGATCCATGAATACCGCGATGCGGATGCCTGGCGCCGCGGTGCCTCTGCACTCTACGCAGGTCGCAATGTTGTCATCGACTACCCTTCGCCCAATACCGCTAAGCAGATGCACGTCGGACACCTCCGTCCAATTGTCATCGGCGAGGCCGTGGCACGTCTTCTAGAGTTCTGCGGGGCTAAGTTAACACGGGATAACCATATCGGCGATTGGGGTACAAACTTCGGCATCCTTATTTTAGCGATTAAGCGTAAGGGCTTTATCTTAGATGCCTCGAGCCCTCAGGCCCTCGAAGACCTCGAAGCACTTTACAAAGAAGGTAGTGCCCTAACAAAGGCAGACCCGGCGGAACTCGATGCCGCACGCGCTGAGTTGGCAAAGTTGCAACTTGGAGACACAGCGAACACCGCGCTCTGGCAGCAAATTGTAGCTGTATCCAATGCAGCCTTTCAGCGCATCTACGATCAATTCGGCCTCAAGAGCGACGTCACCCTTGGGGAATCTTTTTACCGCGATAAAGTCGACCAAGTATACCGCGAGCTTGCCGAGTGTGGTTTAGCCGAGGAGAGCGATGGCGCTTTAGTTGTCTGGCACGATGATATCCCACGTTTTTCGCGTGATGCAGAAACGAAGCTGCCATTCATCGTGCGCAAGAAAGACGGTTCATCGAATTACGCATCAACCGACTTAGCCACAATCCTCTATCGGGTCGAACACATGAAGGCTGAGGAAATTGTCTACGTGACCGACGGACGCCAACAGGATCACTTCCAACAACTGTTCATTACCGCGACAAAATGGTTTAAGGCCACAAACCGAAAACTCCCACGACTACGGCACGTTTGGTTCGGCACGATTCTCGGTGAAGACGGCAAAGCGATTAAAACAAAATCGGGTGACCCCGTACGCCTGCAATCGCTGATCGATGAAGCAACGGCCAAGGCTTACGAAAAAGTGAGCGAGAAAAACCCTGAACTACCCGAAGACGAGCGCCGCACAGTCATCGCACCGCGCATCGGGGTTGCCGCATTACGCTACACTGACCTTGGTTCAAATCGCACGATGGACTACCGGTTC
>CAIYUD010000107.1 GCA_903929325.1 uncultured Opitutia bacterium
AACTGGCAGTTGCAGGGTGTTCGGCCAGTGATATCGATGCCGACGTGAAGTCCAGCTGCTCGACCTTTCTGAATAACGTCAGCGGCGGACCCTGGAAGCATCAGAGAGAATTCATTCCAGAAGGCTTGATCTGCATGGCAGATTTTCAGGCCAGGAATGGCACCGAGTCGCGAAGCAACGGAGACGGCATGATCGCGTCCGGCTTTAACCGATGCAGCCATGCCTTTGTCGCCGCGCTCTAAGACGGCCGCGCCCGCAACCGTTGCAATGAAGGCTTGGTTGGAGCAAATGTTAGAAGTGGCTTTATCGCGACGGATGTGTTGTTCGCGTGTGCTCATGACCATGACGAGGCATTCGCGTCCTGCACTGTCCTTGGCTTTGCCGACAAAGCGACCTGGTGTGGCACGAACATCGTTGCGCGTCGCCTCAGTGTAACGAACGGCAAAGAGGCCTAGGCCAGGTCCGCCAAAGTTAGCGCCAATGGCGAGGTGTTGGGCTTCACCACAAATAATATCGGCACCTTTTTTGCCATAGCGGGCAGGCTGTTTGAGTCCTCCTGTGGCCAGGAGCATGGGGTCGACGATGGCGATGGATTTGACGCCAAGTTCAGCGGCGACGTCCGTGAGCGCATCAACATCTTCAAGTAAGCCAAGGTTGTTGACCTGGGGGAAAGCAATCGCAGCTAGGCGCTTGCCCAACGACGCTGCGGCTGTGCGAATGCCTTCAGCGCTGATGCGACCTGTTTTTGCATCGGGTTGTACGAGGACGATATTTACTTTGGTGTCAGCGGCATGTGTGCGTAGCACTTCGATGTCGCTCGGGAAAATATTACCAGCCACCAATACGCTGTCTGCTTCATCTACTAATCGCAGTGCACAGCAAATGGCTTCGTAAAGAGCGGTAGAGCGATCGTAGAGCGAAGAATTAATAGCCTCAAAGCCAGTCAGTTGACTCATCACGCACTGATAAATCCAGTGCGTTGCCAGTGTGCCCTGTGACCGTTCAGGTTGGTAGGGAGTATACGAAGTGGTGAGGTTCCGAATGCCACAAACGAAAGGCACAATTGACTGAGTTTTGTAAACTTGCAGACCGTCACCCAAGAAGGGGGTTAAGTTATGGTTACGCTTCGAAAGCGTTTCCATTTTGTCTGCTAATTCTTGATAGCCGACTTCCTCAGGAAGGGGTAACTCGCCTTTAAATTTCACACCTTCTTCGATGTGCGAAAACATTTCAGCGAACGATTTCGCGCCGACGGCTTTGAGCATCTCTTGGATGTCACCTTCGGAGGCAGGAATATAGTGCCGAGCGAGCTCGCGGTTAATTTTGGCGGGGTCGTAAGGGAGCTTAGCCATGGTTATGCATGTATTTGTGAAGGCTACCCGACCTCTCGCAACCGTCACCCCCTCGTTTGTAGGGGGTATTAGAAGAATTTAGGGGTGGGGTAAGGAAAAGAGTATATGGGTTTTGAGGGGCCTTCGGCCTTTGTTGGCAAAAGGGGCGGGATTCAAGCCTTCCACCTTATACCTTTGGGGTTTAATCGTTTAATCCCTTATGCCGCTGCTGCCCCAAGGTTCTTTTCTTTTTCGGACAAAAACGTGGTTCGATCAGACGGACGGCTTAGGCATTCTGCACCATTCTCATTACGTGCTGCTAATTGAACGTGCGCAGAAGACTTTTTTTGTGGAGACGATGGGGGTCGATACGCTTGACCCTGGGATAGCCCCCGATGTTTACGTGGTCGTTCGCGATCTTGATTTACATTACCTCACGCCCATCCGGCCTGAGTGTGAAATCAATATTGTACTAACAGTGCGCAAGGTTCGCGCTGCCGGCCTGACGGTTGATTTTGAATTCCGATCTATCGACGATAAGACAGTGCATTGCCGTGGGTCGCGTACGGTTTGCCGAATGGATGGTAAAACCCACCAGCCTGCGCCTTGGACGGACGACTTTAGGAAGCGCCACGAGGCGCTGGTCCGTTAAGTTTTGCGCATATTCGACAGGTCTTCCCGTTGCATCCGCGTGCAGTGCAGTGCTCGCGTCCATAGAAAATAATTCTCAAGTGAAGTTGATTCCAGGATGACTCGGGGAAGGCTCGCTTAAGGTCCGACTCTACTTGTTTCACTGATTTTCCCTCGCTGAGCTTCCAGCGTTTCGCCAGCCGGTGAATGTGCGTGTCTACAGGGAATGCAGGGACTCCAAAGGCCTGTGCCATCACGACGGAAGCAGTTTTGTGTCCAACGCCCGGAAGCTCTTCGAGTTCAACGAAAGTCTTTGGTACTTCTCCGCCGTGTTTCGCAATGAGCATTTGAGAGAGCCCCACGAGTGCTTTGGATTTTTGGGGAGCTAGTCCAAGCTGCCGGATGAGTTTATGTACACGCGGTACGCCGAGTTTGACCATCTGCACGGGGTTGCCGCCTTCCTTAAAGAGTGCAGGCGTAATTTCATTTACTTTTTTATCGGTGCATTGAGCGGAGAGTACGACGGCAACAAGGAGGGTGAATGCGTCGGTGTGATCCAGTGGGATAGGGGTAGTTGGGTAGAGCCGAGCAAGTTCTTCCGAAACCCATTTAGCTCGTTCCGCTTTCTTCATGAAATTAGTCACGTAAACTGTAAGCTAAGCGATCGAGTGTCTCCCAGGTGTCATGGGCGGGTCGCAATCCGAGGTCTCGACGTGCGGCAGAAACATTGAACCAGTGATCTTTAGCGAGTTCGGTTGCGACAAAGCGCGTCATCGGTGGTTCGCCGCCGAGTCGCAGTGTCGCCCACGTGGCTTCCAGTGTGGCGCCGGCGGCGTAGGCTATGGGCAGCGGGATACGACGTGTCACGGGCTTGATGCCGGCGCCTTTGAGTAAGCGATTCACAAATTCCCAAAGTCGGACTGGTTCGCCTTGCGAGAGAAAGTAAGCCTGTCCATTGGCCCTTCCTGCCATGAGTGCCTCGAGTGCGTTTAAGTGGGCATCTGCAGCTGTGTCGACATGGGTGACGTCGACTTGATTATTCCCGTCACCAATGATGCTGAGTCGGCCAGAACGTGCGCGTGCTAGGATGCGCGGGAAAATGTGTGGATCTTGAGGACCCCAAATCAGGTGAGGTCGGAGAGAGCACGTGCGTAGGCCACTGACGATTGCTGTGCGCACGCGGCGTTCAGCTTCAGCTTTGGTGCGGGCGTAATGACAGAGCCAATTTCGCCCATACGGAAGCATCTCATCGGCTCCACGAAAGGACTCGCCGTTAAAAACAACACTCGGGGTACT
>CAIYUD010000108.1 GCA_903929325.1 uncultured Opitutia bacterium
CTCGGGCTTAAGGTAGTCCGGACGAGCCTGTGCTCGGAATGGTGTGTCAATGCCGCCTGGGTAGACCCCGCTCACGTGGATGCGGTGGGCTCTCCCTTCGCGTCGCATAACGCCTGTGAGGGCTTGGAAGGCACCTTTGGCCGCCGTATAGCTACCGATACCCGCATTGGCAAAGAGGGCAGCCGAAGAGACCACATTCACAATCCGTCCACCGCCTGCCGCCATCATCGATTTCCAGATCGGTTGGGTGAGTGCCAGTTGCGCTGTACAGTTTAAATCCATCATCGCGGCAAACGCTTTGAGGTCGATGGACTCAATTCGCTCCTTAGCCAGATTCGCCCCCGCGTTGTTCACGAGGATATCGACTTTACCAAATTTTCGAACGGCTTCTTCGGCGAAATTCGTCGCAGCACCATGATCTGTTAAATCAAAGGCACGTGCCAATAGTCGATCCGCCGGTAGAGCGAGTTCGGCCACTAATACTTTTAGTTTCTCAGGGTTACGTCCGCAGAGTGCGAGTCGGCAGCCCGCATGTGCAAGCTGCAAGGCAAGAGATCGACCAAGCCCTGAAGTAGCGCCAGAGACCAGGATAGTTTTGCCGTTCAGTGCAGTCATGCTGTTACCATGAGAAGCCTAAGGCTTTTCTGCCAGCCTAAGTCACCGACCAAAACGTCCACCACCGGGCGGACGGAATCCACCACCACCACCCATTTGGCCCATTCGCCGCATCAGCTCTTTGCTTTTTCCGCCTTTCATCATCCGCATCATTTCACGCATTTGGCCAAATTGCTTAAGCATCCCATTGACATCAGCAACCTGGCTTCCCGATCCACGGGCAATGCGCGCACGGCGTGAGGCGTTGAGTAAGTCGGGCTTACGACGTTCCCGCGGCGTCATCGAAAGTAAAATAGCCTCTGTCTTGCCCAGCATACTTTCTTCGCGAGCGCCCACCTGGACCGATCCCATGCCTGGCATCATCTTGAGCACATCTCCGAGTGGCCCCATCTGCTTCATTTGTCGCAACTGACTTAAAAAATCATCGAGATCGAAATCAGCCTTCCGCATTTTCTCCGCCAAGCGCTCGGCTTCCTTTTGGTCGACCGTTGCTTGCGCACGTTCAACTAAGCTCACCACATCGCCCATGCCTAAGATGCGCCCCGCCATACGTTCCGGGTGGAAGACTTCGAAGTCCGTTAATTTTTCTCCCGTACCCATGAACCGCACCGGTACGCCGGTAACTTCGCGCATCGAAAGCGTCGCTCCACCACGAGCATCGCCATCAAGTTTCGTTAAGATGATGCCCGTGAGCGGCGTGGCGGCATGAAACTTCGTTGCCACATCGACGGCCTGCTGTCCAAGAGCCGCATCAGCCACCAAAAAGACTTCATGCGGTTGGAAGACTTCGCGGATACGCCGGACTTCTGCCATCAGGTCTTCATCGGCTTGCAGCCGGCCTGCGGTATCAACAATCACGCAATCGGCACCTGCACCCAAAGCTTCTGCCAGACAGGTGCGCGTTAATTCCGCAGCATCTTTCGATGTCCGGTCTGAATAAAACCCAAGGCCTTCTTGTTTGGCCAAAATTTCTAACTGATCAATGGCTGCAGGCCGGTAGATATCGGCACCAATTAAGTAAGGTTTTTGGAGGCCTTCTTTGGTGCGCAAGTAACGTCCAAGTTTTGCCGCCGATGTTGTTTTTCCTGATCCGTGCAAACCGACGAGTAAGATGCGGAGTGGACGGGTAGGGGAAAGGTTACGTGCGCCTTCTCCCAGTAAGCGTGTAAGTTCTTCCTGAATGACTTTCACCGCCATCTGCGCAGGTGAGACGGATTCGATGACGTCTTTTCCGAGACAGGCTACTTTCACGCGGTCCGTAAAATCACGCGCCACTTTGAAGTGTACATCCGCCGCCATGAGCGCTGCCCGGACTTCGACGAGGGCAGGCTCAAGGTTCGACTCACTTAAGGTCGAAAGCCCGCGTAGGTCACGCAGGGTCTTGGTTAGGCGCTCGGAGAGGGAAGCGAACATGGACATTACCAGTTAATGCGCCTCGGTTGGTCCTGCCAGCCCTTAACGATGGTTAAGTCAAAACCTCTTCCCCAACTGGATTCTCAAGTACTCCGATGCCCGAAATCTCGGTAGCCATCGTGTCTCCAGGTTTAAGCCAGCGAGGCGGGGTACGTCCCATGCCTACGCCCGACGGACTTCCGGTGATAATGACGGAGTTAGCAGGCACGGTTGAGCTTCCTGAAAGGAAAACGAGAATTTGGACGACACTGAATAGCATATTGGACGTGTTAGCCTTTTGCATAACTTCGCCGTTGAGACGGAATTCGATGTCCAAGTTTTGTGGGTCGGGAACAGCATCTGCCGTCAGCAAGCAAGGTCCCAGTGGACAAAAGGTATCAAAAGATTTTCCGCGCGACCATTGTGTGCCTCCCCATTCTTTTTGCCAATCGCGGGCGCTGACGTCGTTGGCGCATGTATACCCTAAGACATTGGACAAGGCGTTCTCCGTCGTCGCATTGCGAAAATCGCGCCCGATAATCACCGCGAGCTCGGCTTCAAAATCAACTTTATCGCTGCGGAGATGACGTGGCAGGCGAACGGTTTCACCCGAAGCAATCACTGAAGCTGGACTCTTCATGAAAACCGTCGGCCAAGTTTGCTGGGCAGCACCGAACTCTTTGGCATGCGCTGCGTAATTTACACCAATCGCAAAAACCGCACTTGGTTGTACCGGGGTGAGAAATCGACTTGGATTTACTTTCTTACCTGTCGGCAAGAAACGTACGCCGTCCCGCTCGAGCAATTCCCAGCTTCGATCAGCTTGCTGAAAGCAATAGAGTGGGCTAGAACCCTGAGACTCGACACAGCGGAACACACGCATCATTTAAGGGTCTGTATCTTATGCCTAATCGCAAGCAGAAGTCCGAACTTTCCCGCCGAAACTTCATTAGCAAAGCTGCTGTACTCGGTGCAGGCTTAACTATTCTCCCGCGTCACGTCTTCGGCCGCGGTTATATTCCACCCAGTGAAACCGTTAACCATGTGCTCATTGGTTGTGGCGGTATTTCGCACATGCATACGGATGCATGCACCGGTCCACTCAATCGATGGATTGCGGTTTGTGATGTAGATGCCAATCGCATGAACGGGCGAGCGAATGAACTCAAAGTCGCCAATGGCGGACAACTCCCGCGCACTGCTAAAGATTATCGCGAAGTGATCGGACTCGCCGACGCCGACGTTGTTCACGTCTGCACGCCACCGCACTGGCATGGTCCCATCGGTGCCGCCGCCGCACGTGCCGGTAAA